>JBBQQZ010000054.1:0-14038 GCA_038215325.1 Tepidisphaerales bacterium
ACTTATGCCGTCTGTACGGATTCCGCGTGTTATGGCGTTCGTACCGGCGGCCTCTATAATCCCGAGCTTGTAAAGAACGACGGACCGGGCTGGTCCAGGGATGGAGTTTCGACATGATGCGTGTGAATATCTCGGCGATTGCGATGGCTGCGGCGTTGACGGTGCTTAACGGGTGCTCGAGTGAACCCGACGAGCGGTTCGACCCGCGCGCCCTCGGTAACAATGAACGCGCCGCGGCGCCCGGTTACAAGTCGGACGGGCCGCTGCGCCCGCTTCCGACGACGCTGCAAAGCAAGTTTCTCCCGGAAAGCCGCAACAACCCCAACGTGCCCAAGGAAGACCCCGCCAGCAAGCCGCTGGCGCCGGAAGACAAGATCGTCCGGCTCCCCCTGCGTGAAATCACCCAACGCGCCGTCGCCAACAACAAGACCGTCAAGGTCAGCGGCTATCAACCCGCGATCGACGAAACCCGCGTCACCGAAGCCGAAGCCCGCTTCGACCCGGAATTCTTCGCCAACGCGACGTTTGAGGCCAGACGCCGAAACAGCGAGTTCTCAACGACCGGCTTCCCCGGCGACAGCTTCGACCAAATGCGTCTGGAAACCGGCCTTCGCCAACTCCTGCCCGGCGGCGGTCAGGCGGAGCTGAGCTATCGCCCGTCGCGGACCAACACGTTCGGCGCTGGATCATTTGATCCGGCGTACGGCAACGAAGTGGCGCTCCAACTCACCCAGCCCCTTCTGCGTGATTTCGGCCTCGCAGTGAATCGCGCGCGAATCGTCATTAACCAGAACAACCAGCGCATCAGCCTGCTCGACTTCCGCAAGGATCTCGAAGAGATGTTGCGTAACGTCGAAGAGGTCTACTGGCGCCAAGTGCAGGCGCGCGAGAACGTGCGTATTCAGGAAGAACTGCTGAAACGGACGCTCGAGTTCGCCGACATCGTGTCGCAGCGTTTCAAGCAGGACACGACGATGGAGCAGATCAGCACGTCGATCTCCCGCGTCGAGGCCACCCGGGCGGAACTGATCCGCAACCGCCAGCGCGTCAACGACCTGTCGGACCAGCTTAAAAACCTGATGAACGACCCCGACTTCCCGGTCGCAGGCCGGACGTTGATCCTCCCCGCCGACCTGCCTTTGCTACAGCCGGTGGAGTTTGACTACGCCGATGCGGTCAACACCGGTCTGCTCAACCGCTTCGAACTCGGCCAGCAACAGCTCCGCGTCGATTCGGCCACTATCGCGCTCAACGTCGCCAAGAACAACAAACTGCCGCAGCTCAACCTCGTCGGATCGATCGGCCTTCAGGGTATTGGCGAAGACTACTTCGATTCGTGGAGCCCGATCGAAGACGGCCAGAACATCAGTTGGTCGCTGGGCCTGCAATTCGTGCAGAAGCTGGGCAACCGCGAAGCCGTCTCGATCTACCGCCGCGCCCAACTCCAGCGCATGCAGGCGATCGCGCAGTACGAGCAGTTGATCGACCAGGTCGCGCTGGACGTGAAAACCGCGCAGCGTGAAGTCGAAGCGAGCTGGCAATCGATCGGCCAGACCCGCGCCGCCCGATTCGCCGCAGGCAAGGCGCTGGAAACCCTCCAGACCCTCCGCATCAACGGCCAGCCGCTGACGCCGGAGTTCGTCGAACGCGAACTCTCCCGCCAGCAGGACGTCGCCCAGGCCCAACGCGCCGAATCCGACGCCGTCGCCAGCTACAACATCGCCATCAGCCGCTTCGAATCCGCCAAAGGCACGCTCTTGCGTTACAACAACGTCATGATGGAAGAACTGCCCAGGTAGTGGTCAGAACAGACAGTGGTCAGTGGCCAGAGAAGATGTTTTTCTGACCACTGACCACTTCCGTCTATCTTGTTCTCACAATAGCTGCCACCGTCTCCTCAGCACCCACTCGACCGCCAGCAGTAGCACCACGAACAGCGTCTGCGCGGGCAGGTCGAATCTCTGGGCCCAGGTGGGGTAGACGCCCATCATTGCCAGCACCGATCGCGTCGCGTTGTGCAGCGGGACCGATCGCTGTTCCACCAGCGATTGCGGGCCGCCTTTCCGCGCCAGCAGGTCGATCAGTTGAGGCAACTGCGCCAGCGTGTACGCGTACCCGCCGGTCTCCGACGCGATCTTCTGCATCGTCCCCGGGTCCGCCGCCAGTTTCAGCATTTCGTCTGCCGGTGGGATGACCGAAAAACCGATCGTCTGCTTCCCCAACTCCGCGCCATCCTTCGACGCCACCACCTCGGCCGTCCACTCCCCCTTGCCCAAGTTGCTGATCGTCGCGTCGTACATCCCGTCCCGCGCCGGCGCGGGGATGAGCGGAATGGTTTTGTCCTGATCCTCCCCCGCGGGGGTCGGCGTGGCGCGTTTGAGCTTGATCGACACCTGCGCGAACCGTGTCGCATCCCCCTTCTGATCGCGCACCAGCGCGCGCACGCGAACCGATTCGCCCAGCGCAAAGATGCTCTTGTCCACCAGCGTTTCGACACCCGGCTTCGTCCCGCGATCCTTCACATCCGTCCCCGCCACCCAGCGGACAAGCTGGCCCCAGAAGATCGTGTAAGGCGATTGCTGCCCCAGCCCGCGCATCGGTAAATACCAGCGATACGTCGTATCTGCCGTAAACGCCGCCGACCGACCCTTGCCGTATCGCTGCACCGCCAGCACCGTCTGAGGCGGATCGACCGGATGAACCAGCAGCACGTCCGCGCCCTGCTTGGGCGCACCGACCACGACATTGCCCAATAGCGTTTGCAGGCCCTTGTCGTCCCTTTTTCCGGTGAACCAGTCCGCCAGGCCCGTCATCGCCGGGTGCGCCTTGCCGGCGTCGGTGATCTGCGGCACGAACTCCGTTTTCTCCTGCTTCGACTCTCGCCCGCCCACGTTCACCGGCAGCAGTTTTTCGATCGGCGTCTGCTGATACCCGCCCGGCCCGAAGCTGGATTGTCCGCCCAGCATGATCAGGCCTGACCCTTCGCTCACCGCCTGTTCGATCGCGAGCAACTGCTGCGGGTTCAGAAACGATACGTCGAGGTCGCCGATAATGATCACATCAAACTTTCGCCACTGCTCGAGCGTGAAGGGCAGTTTCGTCACCGGCTTGCCGTCGATCCCGCCGCCGGCGCTGAAGCGGTCGCCTGCGACGCGCAGGAGCGTGGCGACTTCGATCGACGCATCGCGCGCCAGCGCACGCGACAGCTCGCGATACTCGGGCCTTGCCCGTCCTTCGACGTAGAGCAATTTCACGCGAGCATCGGTCGCGAGTTGCTGGAAGATGCGTTTGTTGTCCGCCGTCGATCGTTCGCCGGCGACGGGGTCGATCCAGACGGCCATGCGGTGTACGCCGGTTCGCGTGGGCGTGTAGTCGAACGACACGTCCTGCCCGCTTGGCGAGGGATTCAGCACTAGTTTCGTCTGCTGAGGCGATCCGGACGCGCGGCCTTGCTCGTCCACTTCCGCCAGGTTCACATCCACCACGCGCCCCGCCAGCGACGCCGACTTCACGTTCACCTTGATCGTCGCGCTCGAGCGGACGGTCCATTCGTCTCCAGCATCAATACGATCGACCGCGACATTCACCAGCGCGGTAGGCTGCTGTGATTCCGACCCCACGAGCACGGTATGGATCGGCCGACGCGACGCGCGGACTGCCGCCGCGACGTCGGCGCTGGCGTTGTCGTTGCCGTCGCTGAACAGGACGATCTCGGCGTCATCGCGATCGATCTTCGACAGCGCCGTCGCCACCGCCGCCGCCAGGTCGGTCGCCTGCCCGTCCGCGTTCAAGCTCGCCAGTTGCTGCGGCCGATCGATCTCAGCCGGCGTCTGCATCGCGAACGGAATCACTCGCGGCTCGAATGCTTGCGTCACCGGCTTCCACTGCCCCGCCAGCGCCTGCGCGATCGACTGCATGCGCGTCGGCCCGTTCTGCACGTCCGGCACCGACATCGACCCCGACCCGTCGATCAACATCACCAAAGGCCGATCCGGGTCCTTGCGACTCGTGAACCTTAGCACCGGCTCAAACAGCATCGGCACCGCCAGGATCAGCGCCAGCGTCCGCAAAGACAGCAGCATCGCGATCTTCGGTGTCGCGAGTTTGGATCGCAGTTCAAGGTACTGCGAGACCGACACCAAGAGCAGCAGGAGCGTTGTCCACACCAGCCCAACGGTCGGCTGACGGATCGCCGGCAAACCGAGGATGATCGCGGTGATCGCGACTGGCGCCCAGCAGAGCATCGTCGCCAGCGCCCCCTGGCGCGCCCCGGTCAGACGCCCGACCACCCAGTGAAATACCAGCACGCCGGCGGCGATCACGCACAGCCAGCACCAGAGGTCCCAGCTCGCCTGCCTGTCGATATCAAACACCCAGTTGCTCATGCTCGTCTCAGGAGTATCCCCGAATTCGCTCCGCTTGGCACTTCACCCTCTGATACCGCCGCCGGATCGTTTCGTTCGACACTTTTTCCCCGGCGCGTCGCCGGAACACCGCATGGCGGGGAGCGAGAAAATCGGATACACCTCCCGTCTTCACCCTTTGGAGGTCGAATGTTTGTTCACGTCGTTTATTTCTGGATCAAAGACGGACTGCCCGAGGCCGCGACGCAGCAGTTGCTCAGCGATTGCCGCGAGTACCTCTCCAAGATTCCGACCGTAAAAATCTTCGACGCCGGCAAGCCCGCCATGACGCCGCGCGAGGTGGTCGACAACAGCTACCAGGTCGGCCTGCTGACCGCGTTTGAAGACTCGGCCGGGCATGATGTCTACCAGACCCACGAACTGCACCTGAAGTTCATCGAACGCAACAAGGCCAACTGGAAACGCGTTCAGGTCTACGACTTCACCTGAATGCCTGTAGCGCCAAACGGAAGGTGCCCGCTACTTCGCAAGCGTTGCGACGACGCGCCACACCACGTGCGGCGCGTAGGGCCGGGCGAACTGCTTGTTGAAATCCTCGACAAGCTTGTCGAACTCCTCGGTGTACGGCAGGCGATCGCGACGCCCGATCGCGTCGCCGAGCAGCATCTTCAGGTGCGCCTTGTGCTCCGGTTCCAACGCCGGCGGCTTGCTGACGGCAGGGCCGAGCTTGGGCAGACCGCCTTTCTTCTTCCGGAGCGTCAGAAGCTGTCGCCAGACCTCGTTGGCGGTCGGTTTGGGATCGGAAAGCGAACGCGTATAGAGCGAATACAGCTCTTCAAAGTGCCGCGTATACGGCAAATCGTCGGCGGTCCGTCCGATCTGGGTGTAGAGCTTGACGAGTTGCTCGCGGTCGTGGGCGGGATCTTCGTCGGGCGCCTCGTCGAACAGCGCGCCTTCGACGTGCGTGGGGGCCGGGTCGTCGCGGGAGGTGTCCAGCGTGCGGTCGACGATCACCAGCACATTGCCGAACGGATCGCGGATCGTCGCCCGATACCCCTGCCCCGCCATCTGCGGTGCCGACACGAAGCTGACATTCAGGTCGCTACGCAGCTCATACATCGCCCGGACATCATCGACGCCAAATACGATCTCGACGTCGCAGCGCCGGGAATCGTCGTGGAGGACCAATTCCGTGTCCCCGTCGGTAAACCGCAGCGCGGCGGCGGCGTCCTGCTTGCGGTCGAGGTTCAGCCCAAGCGTTTCGGTATAGAACTTCGTCGCGGCGGCGACGTTGGGAACGCGAAGGAGAATGCGATCAAGGCGTTTGAGCACGAACGCAGAAGATACAAGAAACAGGAGACAAGAAACAAACCGGGAGCCCCCGAGGTCTCAGACGATCGGGCCCAGCGTACCGTTTGTTCCTTGTATCTTCTCTTTCGAGATTACGCCGATCGCACCGTCGCGTACCAGTTCCGACTGCTCCTTCTCGGTCGGTGTATGATATCCGCCTCGGAAGACGAACAGGCCGCCTAGAAGGTTCCAGAACATGCCGACCAATCGGATGGACATCGTCAGCGCCAGCGCCTGGTTGACGGTCACGCCTTCGCCGCGCGTGAGGTAGAACGCGAAGGCCTCCATCACGCCCGCTCCCTGCGGGCTGAGCGGGATCGCGCCGACCAGAACGACAACGGGCACAACAATGAAGTAGTACGACGACGAGATCGGCAACCCGAACGCCTTACCCGCGAGCATGGCAGAGACGACGACGGTCAGGTGTACCGGGAACGTCATCAGCACCGCCCAGAACATGAGCGCCGGACGTTCGCGGTAGAGGCGGACGACCTCGATGATTTTTTGCACCTGCGTCTGCATCGGCACGCGGGCGACCAGTGCGTTGAGGCCCAGCGCGCGCCGGAGGCCGCTCCAGTAGACGACCATCGAGAAAACGAGCGTGCCGCTCAGCAGAACCGCCGCCCCGATCGCGACCTGTAGGCAGCGGCGGGCGACCGGGTCACTGCGGTCTTCCGCGGTCGCATACTGCATCGCCGCCATCGACCCGCCAAGGATCACCAGCGCCAGCAGGCCGATCGCCCGGTCGACAATCACGCTCATCACCGCCGCCGTGCGGCGCGTGGGGGCTTGCTTGGCGGCGTAGTACGCCTTCAGCACGTCCCCGCCGGTCGAGCCGAGCATGAACGTGTTGTAGAAACTGCCCACCATATTGAGCACGAACGCGCGCGACAGCGGGATGAAGATCCCCAGCACCTTCAGCAACTGGTGCCAGCGAAACGTGGTAAACAGATAGGTCAGCGGCAGGACGGCAACGGCGCCGATGAGAAGTCTGCGGTCGGCCTTGGCGACCATCGTCCGCACGCCTTCCTGCACGCGCGGCTGCGGAAGATCGACAACGAAACCTCCGGCGACATCTCCCGGATCAAGCCACTCCCCGCGACCATTTTTTTGAACGAACAGCCGCTCCGCGTAAATCATGCCCGAAGGATTCGACGCCAACTGCATCCCCAGCAGCGGGATTTCATCCGGAGGCGAGGCCCGGTTGTCCAGAACGGTCTTTCGATCCGGATCGCTGAGGGTTCGCGATCGATCGATGCGGATCGTCACGCCGGATTTTGGGTCCAGGATCACGAAAAACGGATCGGATTCGCTCGCCTTCTCCACCAGCGTCGCTTCGTGAAGCTGGTCGTTTTCGTCCACATAGTGGACGCGGTCACTCATATGGATATTGCTGACGACCCACGCCACGCCGACAACGGCGATCGTCCAGCGGAGGATGAAGCGGGCAATCTTCCCGGCGGATTTCGGCATGGGTCCGAAGATTGTGGGGATCAGGACGAAGGATGCAACTGCGTAGACTGCATCGCCATAACCAGAGACGCCGCGGTGCAACCGACGTTAGCACCACGGCGTGGCTCTGGTCCGTGCGGCCGAGAAGACCGCACGGACACGCTTATTACACGAGCATTACGCGTCGGTCGCTTCTGAAAGCATCCGGCGCAGGTATTGGTTCTCACGGCGGGTCGCCTCGAGGTCAAATACCAGGTATTTGATGCTCAGACGCAGGTAATCGAGCGATTCCTGCAAAGAACTGACGGTCGCCCGCAGCTTTTCGTGCCGTTCGCGGGTTTCGTCCGCCAGTTTCTCCAGCTTCGCCCGTTCGGCGGCAGGAAGAGTGGAAATTTCGCCCATGAGTTCGCCCAGTTTCGTTTGAAATTCAGCTTCGGTCATTATCGCTCCCAAAAACGTCGGACTAACACCCGATCTCCGGGGCATCTGGCAAAGGATGTTCCACATCCTGGCAACGCCGATTCCGTGCTCGGGGCTTGAGTTTCAATGCCCGACTGGCCGACGTTTATTCCGGGTGATGCCCGGAAGCGACGTGGCCGATGCACGTTATTCTGTGCTGCTGTCTGTATCCCGCCAACCAAGAACCCCCAACGATTCGTTTTGATTTCAACAGGGCGCGTGAATCTGCATCGGACGTTGGGGTTTTATCGGTCGCGATCTTTATGCGTGCGCCGTTTCTCGTCGATCAGTATTCCCGTGCGCGTTGTTCTTGGACGTTGTGGCGTGCGGTGTACAATCAGAGGCCTGTTGCACAGAAGGAACACGCCGCATGAGCCGCAATGAAAAAGACAAATTCGCCGACGCTTTAAGCGCGATGCACGGCGGTGACGTCGAGGAAGAACACCACGACGAGGAAACCGAAGTGGAGCAGGTCGAAGATACCGTCGCCGAGCCGCTTGCCGAACCCGCGCCAGCACCTGCGGCTGAACTCGCGCCCGACCCCGCGCCGCAAGCGGTCGTCCCGGTGCCCGTTCCACCGAAACCTGCCGCTGCGCCCGTACCGCCAGCGGCACCGGCGCGATCCGCAAGACCCGTCGCTCCTGCTCAGTCCGCATCCGCCCCGGTAACATCGACCGCGCGTCCGTCACGGCCCGCCGGTCCGTCGATCGCCAAGCCTGCTGCGCCCCAGACGCCCGCCACCCCTGCCGCCGCAGCATCCGCCGTGCGTCCGTCGCGTCCGAGCAAACCCGTCGTCGCCGCGCCCCACCCCGGCGACGCCACCGCCGCCACCGTCCAGCCCGTCAGCTACGCCTCGCGCCGACCGCCGGCCAAAAAGAAGCAGTCGCTCACCGGCTCCATCGAGTTCCGGCGAACGCTCATCCCGCCGTGCCTCGTCGTCGGCGGGTCGTTCCTGCTCCTGACCGCCATCTTCTTCATGCTCCCATCGACCGCCGCTCTCAGCCATGCCAGCATTATCCTCCCGCTCGGGATCGGCATCGTCGGGCTCATGGTCCTTGGCGTCGGCGCACTCAATATGATCATGGTGAAGAAGGAACTCGACTCGAAGAAAACGCGCCCAGCGTCAGCGCAGTAGCGATTTCGGGCCTCCAGAGCGCGTGAAGGCCGGTGCGTTTGACACCCCCGCGCGGGATTCCTACGATCCTTAACGCGTCCGCACTGTTTGGGACGCACACAGGAGCTTGAAAAACATGGCCAGTCAGAACATCAAAGAATTCACCGATAGCAACTTCGACGCGGAAGTCCTTAAGTCCGGCGAGCCCGTGCTCGTCGATTTCTGGGCCGAATGGTGCATGCCCTGCCGCGCCCTTGCCCCCACGATCGACAAACTCGCGACCGAGTACGCCGGCAAGGTCAAGGTCGGCAAGGTCGATACCGACAGCAACCGCGACGTCTCGATCAAGTACGGCATCAACGCGATCCCGACCGTCATCCTCTTCAAGGACGGACAGGTCGCCGCGAAGTTTGTCGGGCTCAAATCCGAACGCGACTTCAAGGAAGCGCTCGACGCCGCCACGAAGTAATTCGCGCGACGAACCCAATCGATAAGCTGCCCGGCATCCCATCGCCGGGCAGTTTCGATTTCAGGGCCCATCTTCAGCACGCATTTCTCCGATGCCTGACGACGCCCGAACCATCCGACGCATCCGAATCGTGACGGTGCTGTTCATGCTGGGGCTGGTTCTCAGCGGGATCACCGCGATCCCGATCGAAACCCAGCTCGACGCGTTGGCGATCGCCACGGGCCTGGAGGACTCCTCACCGCAGGACCACCCGCGCGATTCCTGGCGCGGCTGGCTGCTCGCCGTCCATCACGGCGTGCGTGAGATGAACGCGAAGCACCCGTTCATGGGCTACGCCGGCGACTGGCTGGCGTTTGGACATTTCGGCATCGCGCTTGTCTTCGTCTGGGCGCTAAGAGAGCCGGCCCGGTACCGGTTTCTGTTCGATTTCGGCCTGCTCGTCTGCCTGCTCGTGATCCCGTACGCGCTGATCGCAGGACATTTCCGGGGCATTCCGTGGTGGTGGCGCGCGGCCGACTGCTCGTTCGGGATTCTGGGTGCAATTCCCATGGCGGTTTGTCGCAGGTGGGCAGGCCGACTGACGTTCGCATGAAAAGACTCAATTTTGGTGGGTCGAAAAGGAACGCGATTTGGACTAGAATGCCCCGTCGTATCTCGGAACCTGCCGCCGCATAACCACTTGCAGAGAGTCGGATGAGCGAAACTGCCAAACTGATCTACGGAGACAAGACCCTCGAACTTCCCATCGTGACCGGATCGGAAGGCGAGAGGGCGATCGATATTGCCCAGCTTCGCGCCCAGACCGGCCTGGTCACGCTCGATCCAGGCTACGGCAACACTGGCGCCTGCGAAAGCGCGATCACCTTCATCGACGGCGACAAGGGCATTCTGCGCTATCGCGGGATCCCGATCGAACAGATCGCCGAGCAGAGCCGGTTTGTTGAAGTCGCCTGGCTGCTGATCTTCGGCCGGTTGCCCAAGAAGGACGAACTCAGCGGCTTCAGCAAGCGGCTGACCGCCAACTCGGCGATCCACGAGGATTTCAAATACCACTTCGGTGGTTTCCCCGCGATCGCGCCCCCGATGGCGATTCAGTCGGCGATGATCAACACGCTGGCGTGCTTTCATCCGCAGTTCATCACGCTCGGCGACGACGAGGCCTTCGAAGAAGCCGCCGCCCGGCTGCTGAGCAAGGTTCGCACCATCGCCGCCTACGCCTTCCGCCGCTCGATCGGTCGGCCGTTCATCTATCCGGATCCCAAGCTCAAATACGTCGCCAACTTCCTGCACATGATGTTCTCCATGCCCTACGACCAGTACGTCGTCGAGCCGGAGATCGAAGACGCCCTTAACCAGATCCTCGTCCTGCACGCCGATCACGAACAAAACTGCTCGACCAGCACCGTCCGCATGGTCGGCAGCAGCAAGGCCAACCTCTTCGCCAGCGCCGCCGCCGGTGTGTGCGCCCTCTGGGGCTCGCTGCACGGTGGCGCGAACGTCGAAGTGCTGGAACAGCTTGAGTCGATCCACAAAGGCGGCCTCACCGCCCAGAAGTGCATCGACATGGCCAAGGACAAAAACAGCGGCTTCAAGCTCATGGGCTTCGGCCACCGCGTGTACAAAAATTTCGACCCGCGTGCCAAAATCCTCAAGACCTCGTGCGAAAAAGTCTTCAACAAGCTCGGCATCAAGGACCCGCTCCTGGATATCGCGGTGCAGTTGGAACAGTTGGCGCTTAAGGATCAGTATTTTGTCGATCGCAAGCTGTATCCAAATGTCGACTTCTATTCCGGCCTGATCATGCGCGCGATCGGCATCCCTGTGAACATGTTCACCGTTATGTTCAGCATCGGCCGAATGCCCGGCTGGATCGCGCAGTGGAAAGAACAACACGACGACAAAGACGCCCGCATCGCCCGCCCGCGCCAAATCTACACCGGGCCGACACTGACGGATTACGTGCCGATCGAGCAGCGGTAGGAGCACGCCAAGGCCACGGGTGTAAAACCGTGCGTTTTCACGATGGCCGAGCGGTCGACGCACGGATTTACACCCGTGGCCTTACGGCACGCCGAAATAATACCGCGTCAGATGGAAGAAGACCGGTGCCGCGAAGGCGAGCGAGTCGACGCGGTCCATCATCCCGCCGTGGCCTTCGATCAGGTGGCCGTAGTCTTTCACGCCGGCGTCGCGCTTGATCGCGCTCATCACCAGTCCGCCGAAGAAGCCCATCACGCAGATCGCCAGGCTCATCAGCGCCGCCTGCCACCAGTTGAACGGCGTGATCACGTGCAACGCCGATCCCAGCGCCGTGGCGCTGGCAATCCCGCCGATCAGGCCTTCCCACGTCTTGCTCGGGCTGACCTTGGGCGCGAGTTTGTGCCTGCCCAGCAGCTTGCCCCACACGTACTGAAGCACGTCGCTCATCTGCACGACGATGGCGAGGTACGCAACGAGTTCCCACTGCATCTTTCCCGCGCCCTGAATGTTGAGCGTCATCAGCGCCGGCACATGGCTGAGGCAGTAGACGCCGATCATGACCGCCCAGTAGATCTTCGCCGCCCGTTCAAGATAGCACGTGACGTCCCCGGCGACTGCGGAGCGGATCGCGAGGAACAGGAAGCCGTAGACCGGGATGAGGACCGAAAAAAGCCCGTACCAGTCCGTTCGCACCAAATAATACTGCAACGGCACGGCCACGAAGAAGACCCAGAAGAGCGTGTGATGGTCGCCCCGGCGCGTGGGCGTCAGCGTGAGAATTTCCCTGAGCGCCAGGAACGACACCAGCGCAAACAAAACCACCACCCCCGTCAACTGCCCCGCCAGCGCGACCGCGAAGACGATCGCCATCACCCACCACGCGCGCGTGCGGGCATTGAGATTGTCGATCGTCCGCTTGCCCGCATCCCCCTTGACGGTTTTTGCGAGCATAAATCCGATCACCGACGCCAGCGTCAGCACGCCCAGCGTGCCGTACAGCAGCAATTGTGCGTTGAAATCCAGATCAGGCATCGGTCGGCTCCACGCGTTCGAGGATAGACGGCTCAGGATCATCGCACGCGTAACCGCGGCGGCGCAGCTTCAGGATCGCTTCGCGGGCGCTGGACATGAAAACATGTTTGTCCGCATCGAACGGGACCGGCGATCCGAACGTGGCCGACGCCATCAGCGGAATAAACAGGAAGTCGCCCTTGGGCAGAATCCGGTTCAGATTTTCCAGATAAACGGGAACGAACTGCACGTTCGGGTGCTTTTTCGCCAGGTGCCAGATCCCGGGCTTGAACGGCCCCATCTCTCCCGAATCGTCGGTCGATCGGCCGCCTTCGGGGAAGAGGATCAGCGAATCCCCCGCCTCCAGCGCCGTCTCCATCGCCGCCAGCGGGTTGCTCGACTTGGTCACCTTCTTCCGCTCGATCAACACGCACCGAAACACGCGATTCGCAAAAAACCGCCTCACCGCCCCGCCGTTCCAATAATCCTGCGCGGCGACGGGGCGCGTCGCCCGGCGTAGCAGTCCCGGTAGCGACGCCCAGATCACCGGGCCATCCAGATTGGACGTATGGTTCGCGAAGTAAACCCGCTGCGCCGCCCGGCCAGCGGCGTCCACTGGGTCCGTACCGACCCAGCGCGCCGTAATCCCCGTGATCAGCCGAATGAGCGTCGAAACCATCGAGAGCATCCCGTCCTTCTGAGCCGAATGTACCACGGCTTCGCGACCGCCGCGCATAGCCGCGCATCGTCGATAGAAAGCACGCGATTTTCAACTCGCCTGCTCGGACGAACGCCTCTATAGAAACCGATTGTCGCGCCCGGGGGAGCATTCGTCCCAATTTGTGTCCCATTCGTGTGGTTCGTGGCCAACCCGTCCCCTCGTGCGTTCACGCCCGCGTGCGATACAATCACAAGCATGTCTGACAACGGTCACGTCGTCCGGGTCGATCTCCAGTCCCCCTACGACATCCGCATCCAGCCCGGCCTGATCGACCACGTCGGCCAGCACCTGCAGGCGGTGTCGCAGGCGAAGCGAGTCGGCGTCGTCACCGACACCACCATCGCGCCGCTCTATCTCGACCGCGTCCGCGCCTCGCTCCATACTGCCGGCATCGAAGCCGTCGTCGCGATGATTCCCGCTGGCGAATCGCACAAAACGCTCCCCACTCTCCTCCCGGTCTACGACACGTTCCTGAGCGCCCGCTTCGAGCGCTCCACCCCCATCCTGGCGCTCGGCGGCGGGGTCGTGGGCGATATGACCGGCTTCGTCGCCGCCACCACGCTGCGGGGTGTACCGTTCATTCAGATCCCGACCACGCTGCTCTCGATGGTCGATGCCAGCGTCGGCGGCAAAACCGGCGTCGACCACGCCGCCGGAAAAAACCTCATCGGAGCGTTCCACCAGCCGCTCGCGGTGCTGATCGATCCTGCCGTCCTCCACACGCTCCCCCCGCGCGAACTCCGTAGCGGCCTCGCCGAGTGCATCAAGCATGAGATCATCCGCGACGCAGACGGCTTCGCGTTGCTGGAACAGAACATCGCCGGCGCGCTGCAACTCGATATCGACTACCTCAGCGCCCTCATCGCCCACAACGTGCAGATCAAGGCCACCGTCGTCAAAGCCGACCCCTTCGAACGCGGCGAACGCGCCCATCTCAACCTCGGCCACACGTTCGGCCACGCCATCGAAACCGTCTCCAAATACACCTACACCCACGGCGAATCCATCGCACTCGGCATGTGCGCCGCCGCCTACGCCGCCACCCAACTCGGCCTCCTCGACGACGCCTTACGTCTCCGCATCCTCCGACTCTTCACCCGCGCCGAACTGCCCACGTC
>JBBQQZ010000055.1:0-13946 GCA_038215325.1 Tepidisphaerales bacterium
GACCTTCCACCCCATCGCCTGCGAAAGATCCCCACTCAGGCCGCCCCAGGCTTCGATCTGCTCGTTGGCGGCGGTGAGCGCTTCGAGCGTGATCGCGTCGCTGGACATGGCCTTGGCGCTGGTGAGGTTGCCCGAGCCGACGAACATCAGAAACTGCCGCGTCGCCTTGGTCGCCGGTTCGGCGTAGATCGCGGCCTTATACTCGCGGTACGCGCCGACGAACATCGCCGACCCCCAGGCCACGAACGTTATGAGGATCACGATCCCGAACATGCAGCCGGGCGAAAGGTTGAATTTGGGTTTGGTCATGCGGGCGTCTTAGTTGATTTCGATCTGGTTCACCTTCACGCCGGTGTTATCAACGATGACCGTGGCCTTGATATTCTTCGTCGCATTCTCGAAGACAGCCGTGCCAGCGAAACTGGCGGTGACGATGCCGTTGCGAGATGACCAGTTCGGGCTCCCGATCGTGATGTCCTTGCACTTGCCCAGCGGCTTGACGTAGTCGGCCACCGCTTTGAGTTCTTCTTTCTTGATATCCGTCATCGCAGACGCGGCAGCAAGGTCGCCGTCGACCAGGTGATTGACGAACGTAATGGTCGGCTGCTTGGCGACTTCGTTCACCTTGCTCTCAGCGAAGCGGTAAATCCCGTACCCCCCGCCGACGACGCCGATCCCGCCGACGATCCACAGGATCGACAGGATGATCCCCGCGATCGCCATCCCCTTGCCGCCCTGCACCTTGGCTTTCGACAGCCCGATGATGCCGGTGATGATCCCGACGATCGGCGTGATCACGAGACATCCGACGATGCCGCAAATCAGGCTCACGATCGCGATCGGGTTCGACTTGGGTGCCTGCGGGACGTACTGGCCCTGGGGGGCTTGACTCATGGGGGGTGGGGTCTGGGTCATGTGGTTTCTGTGTCCTCTCGAAATGGGTTAACGATGCGTACGCCCCTGACAATCTGGCCGTGGTTAAGATCCTCGGTGAAAATCCGGTCACACCCAGCCGACCCGGCGGCAACGATCATAAGGGTGTCGTAGATCGTCAGTTGGGTTTCCACCGCGACATCGGCGGCTTTCTTCACCAAGTCCGTGGTGAGTTCCACAACCGGCAATTCGCACAGTGCGACGAGCACATCGCGGGCCGCCTCGCGGGTGAACTTGTGCTTCCGGATGGCGTTATAGAATGTCTCATTCAGAACTTGAGTGGAGATCACCGCCCCACCATCGTCTTGCCAACGCTGGAGGGTACGCCGAGCGATATCGCTTTTAGTGCCGTCGTTCTGAACAAACGAATAGATGACGATGTTGGTATCGAAGAATGCCCGCATTTATCGGAGATACATCTCGTCGTCGGAAAGCATGATACCGCCCGTGCCCTTCCAGCCTTCCCGGTCTGCGCGCTGCCAGATGCGCTTCAAGGCGTCGAGCGAGCCTTTGCCCACGTCACGGGCTAATACGTCCGCAACATACTGGTCGAGGTTCTTGCCTTCCGAGGCCGCACGCTTTTCGACCGCACGTGCGACGGATTCCTGAAGTTGCAGTGTCAATGTCGTCATCACTTCACCTGCGGCAAAGTATACCACATTCTCGTCACCCTTTCGTCACGCCCGCCAATATCTCCGCGGATCGCAACGTGTTGCGGAGGAGCATGGCGACGGTCATGGGTCCGACCCCGCCGGGGACGGGGGTGAGGTGGCCGGCCTTTTCCTTCACCGAATCGAAATCGACGTCTCCGACGGTTTTTTTCGTGCCATCGGGCATCGTGATGCGGTTGATACCGACGTCGATCACGCACGCGCCCTCGCGGATATGGTCTGCGGTGATAAGCCCGGCCTTGCCGGCGGCGCTGACGACGATATCCGCCCGGCGGGTGTGGTACTTCAGGTCGCGCGTGGCGATGTGGCAGATGGTGACCGTCGCCATCTGCTCGGTCATTAATAGCGCGATCGGCTTGCCGACGATATGGCTGGCACCGACGACGACGGTTTCAGCGCCTTCCAGCGGCACGCCGGTGGTTTTGATCAGTTCCACCGCCGCCATCGCGGTGCAGGGGGCGATGACGACGTGCTTGTAAAAGACGTAGCCGATGTTGGCGGGGTTGACGCCTTCGACGTCCTTGACCACGTCGATCTCGAACTGGATGCGGGCGGTATCGATGTGGCTGGGCATCGGCATGTGCAGCATGATGCCGGTGACGGAGCTATCTTTGCTGAGTTTGCGGATCTCGGCGCGGAGGTCTTTGTTGGCGATATCGTCCGCCATCGCCAGGAGGGTGTATTCGATTCCGATGGCGCGGCAGGCTTCGGCCTGGCGGTTGGCGTAGATCTCCGCCGCCGGGGTGGTGCCCACGATCACCGCGACCAGGTGAACCGGGTGCCCCGCCGCCTTCAGCCGCGCAATCCCCGCCTTCGTCTCTTCCCGCACGCCTGCGGCAATCTGTACTCCGTCGATGATCCTCGCTGACATAGGCCCACCACTCTACCCGCAACCACGTTTCGGATCATCCCAAGCCAATCGGCGGCTGACGGCACTGCTGGATGTCCGCATGCGACAATTCGGCAACTTGCGTGCGATTAAGCCGCCCCCCATATACGTCGATTCTTTCATTGAGCCTTGGTCGGCATCATGGGCATTGGCCGGAAACGACGTTTCAATCATGCACCGATATATCAAGTCCGCTGTTGCGGTCTGTGTTCTGGCTGTCCTGCCTGCGTGGGGCGCTTCTCCCTGGACGTTCACCCCCAGCCTGACCGTGAAGGAAGGCTACGACGACAACATCTATCTTCAAAGCCAAGGCGACCTCGCCGATCATGATTCGCTGGTGACGTCGGTCATGCCGTCGCTGGCGCTCAGTTACCAGGGCACTGAAGGATGGAAACCGCTGCTGGAACTGAAGTACGCGCCCGAGGCGTCGTTCTATCATTCCGAGCACGACGAAGACAACGTCACGCACAACATCGGCGCGAACTTCAAAGGCCGAAAAGACGGGTGGTCGTTCGATCTTGCCAACACCGTCACCGCGATCGATGGCAGCCACTACAGCCCGACCTTCGTCGCGCCCGGCTCGATCCCCGCGATGGGCGGGATCGCGCTTCGCGATCGTCGCGACGCCGCGATCCTGCGAACCAACTACGTCCTGCGCTACGACCACGGCGATTACATGCTCCGCGCCGTCGTCACCACCTACATCCACGACTTCCAGACCGCCCAGCGGACCACCGCCGGCTACGAGAACTACGTCGACCGCGCCGAATTCAACGGCGGGGTCGATGCCGGCTACAAGTTCATGCCCGACACCTACGCCATCATCGGCTATCGGTTCGGCTACCAGGACCAGTCCGAACTCTTCGACAGCCCGCTGGCGTACTCCAGCTACTACCAGCGGATCCTCTTCGGCGTCGAAGGCAAGCCGGCGTCCTGGGTAAAGCTGTCGCTGATCGGCGGTCCTGATTTCCGCGACTTCACCGGGACGCAGGTCGACGGGTTCGATACGCGGCAGACTAAGATATTCGTCGATTCCACCGCGACCTTTACGCTCACGCCGGACGATCAGGTGACGCTGCTGATGCGTCAGTTCCTCCAGGTCAGTTTCTGCGGCCGGGCGATCTACGAAGACATCACCTACCAGGCAAGCTACAAACACCAGTTCACCCCAAAAGCCAGCGCCACCCTGCTGCTGCGCTCCTACACCGGCGACTGGCAAAACCCCTCGACCCGCAACGACACGATCTACACCGCAGGCGTGTCGGCTGCCTACAAGCTGAACGACAACGTGTCGCTCGAAGCCGGCTACAACCTTGAACTCGCCGAAAGCAACATCCCCGATACCGACGCCCGCGAGTATCAACGCAATACGATGTTCGTTGGCGCGCGGTACGCGTTCTGATGGCTGAATCGTAGATGAAGTGGATTTAACCGAATGGTGGGCCGTTCGCGCGGTCTAGCATGACGTGGAGATTCACATGATTGCTAAATCCGCCGGACGCGTCGCACAGAACACTGACCCGCACATCAACGACACCATCCGCAGGCGGATGCAGATGCGGCTGACGTATTACCGGGAACATCAAAACGAAATCCCCCGGCGTTTGGACGAACTGGATCGCGAGTGGGACGTCGAGCGAATGCTGGCGACGAACTCGTCGGCGTTCACGCTGGGCGGCATGGTGCTGTCGCAACTCAAAGGCCGACAGTGGTTGCTGCTGTCGCTGGCGGTGCAGGGGTTTTATCTTCAGCACACCCTGACCGGCTGGTGCCCGCCTTTGCCGGTGATGCGCAAGCTCGGTTTCCGTACGCCCCAGGAGATCGAAGACGAGCGGCACGCACTACTGAAAATCCGAAGCAGCGTCGCGAACGAATCCGCGAGCGAATCCCCGAACGAATCCGCGAACAAACCGTCGGGCAACGCGCCCAAACGGCGCCACGCGGCGGCGGGGAAATAGCGTTGTGGCGGGATGCGTGTGGATTGAAAGGCTCACCGGGCATCCTTTTTATCCACACGCGTCACGCCGCGCCTCGGCGGGCTTCATTCTCATATCAGGTCTCTCCTCAACTGATATGATAATCATCCCGTTCGCTGACCCGCCCTTTTACATCTCTTGCCGATCCCGTATGGTTTCGGCGAGAGATTTACGTTGCTCGCTCTTTTTCTCAGTCGGATCAAGGTTCTTCTGAAGCGCATGCTCGCGTCGCTGGGCGTGCGCGAAGACGTGCTGTTGAACCCGGTCGCCGTGGTGATCGGATTACTCACCGCAGTGCTGGCGGTGGCGTTCCATCAGTTGATTGAGGTGCTGAAGCACCGCCTGTACGAGAATCGATCGAGCGAGTCGCTGTACGGGAACGGCCTGTGGATGCTCGTCGCGATCCCGGCGGCGGGCGGGTTGCTCGTGGGGCTGGTCACGCGATTCGTCCTGCGCACCAAGGAAGGCCACGGCGTCGTCGACGTCATCGAATCCGTCATGCGCACCCGCGGGTTCGTACGCCCGGTGACCGCGATCGAAAAAATCCTCACCTCGGCCATCACCATCGGCTCGGGCGGGAGCTGCGGTGCCGAAGGCCCGATCATCCAGATCGGGGCGGCAGTCAGTAGCGCCGTGGGAAGGTTCCTCTCCATCTCCCGGCATCGCATGCCCCTGCTCGTCGGTTGCGGCGTGGCGGCAGGCATCAGCTCGATCTTCCACGCCCCCATCGGCGGGGTGCTATTCACGCTCGAAATCATCCTCCACGATTTTTCCGTCCGTACGTTCGTGCCCGTCGTCGTCGCCAGCGTGGTGGCGAATGTCGCGACACAGGCGCTGATGGGTTACATCGACCCGCACGGCTACCAGGCGATCTTCTGGGCACCAGCGCACCTGTTCGGGTCAGATTTCTCGGTCAGTTGGGCGCAGGCGGTGCAGTTCGCGCTCTTGGGCGTGATGTGCGGCGTCGTCGGTGCAACGCAAACCAAGCTTATGACGCTCGGCGAGCGGGCGTTCGCGCCCATGAAAGTGCTCGGCCCGGCCAGGCCGATGGTCGGAGGGGCGATCCTCGGACTCATGGGCGTCGCCTATGTCGTCGTCTTCTCCCACCTGCTGCACGCCCCAAAGCCGATCCCGTTCGATCAATACCCCATGCCCGCATTCTTCGGCGATGGGTACGGCGTGATCCAGTCCATCCTGCAAGGCTCGTTCGGCGAGGGGATGAGCGGGAAGATGACCGTCACCCTGCTGCTGTCGCTGATCGTGCTGAAACTGCTCGGCACGACCGTCACGCTCTGCTCTGGCGGGTCCGGCGGCGTGATCGCGCCGTCGCTGCTGCTGGGCGCGACCAGTGGATTGCTCGTCGGCATCACGCTCCGTGGAATGGGCGTGACCAGCGCCCTGCCCGAAGCGATGGCGCTGGTCGGCATGGGTGCGGTGCTGGCGGCGGTGGTACATGCGCCGCTGGCGTCGATCCTGATCGTCTTTGAACTCACGCAAAGCCCCGGCGTGATCGTCCCGGCAATGCTCACCGTCGTCGTCGCCCACGGGATGGCGCGAATCCTCATCCGCGACAGCGTTTACACCAGCGGGCTTCGCCAGCGAGGCCTCACGCCCGAAGCGGCGGATATGTCGATGCTGCGCAAGTTCGCGATCGACCACCTCCCCCTCCTGCCCATCCTGCCCTTGCGCCACACCGATCCGATCCAGCGCGCCCTGGACCTGTCCGCCGAGACCGACCGCGTACATTTCGTCGTCACCGACCCCGCCGGCGCGTATATGGGCATGCTCACGAGCACCGAAATCCGTCAGGTCCTCATCGACGACGCCGCCATCCCCCTGCTTACGGTCGGCGAAGTGATGCGCACCGACGTCCACCCCGTGCGGCACACCGACAATCTCGCCGATCTATTCGAAAAATTCGTCCACCACGACGTCGAAGCCCTGCCCGTGGGCCTGGATGCCGACCCCACCCGCACCATTGGTATCGTGACGCGGGATTCGCTGATGAAGCATTATCAGAAGCGGCTACGGGAAAATTGATCTTCGCCTCGAATCGAGGCTGTGATAAGATTGTGAACGATGACTGTCACACTGAAACTCGATTCCCGTCGCGAGCGTCGCCTCGCTGATTTAGCGGCGGCGTCCGGCGAGGATGTGCAGACACTGCTCCAACGATGGCTCGTTCGCGAGTTGGACCAGCCGCGTCCCCTGCTCGACGCCTCCGAACCCCTCGCCAAAGCGATCGATGCCAGCGGGATGGATGACGCCCACTACCTTGCACTGCTGACGCGGATGCAAGCCGAATCCAGGCAGGCCGCGCGATGAACGGCTTGCCGCGCGTCGTGCTTGATTGCGTGGTGTTTCTTCAAGGCGCAGGCCGTCGGACCGGCCCTTCGCGACGCTGCTTGGAACTGGTTCGCGATGGTGCGGTACTGCTGTGTCTGAGCCCGCCGGTCGTGGACGAGATTCGCGATGTGCTGGGGCGCACCGCGTTGGCGTTGAAATTCCCTGATCTGAACTCCAACACGTCGATCGAGCTGATCGACTCGCTGCTGCTCACTGGCGTTCTATTCGATCCCGTCCCCAAGTTCATCACGCTGCCCCGCGATCCGAAGGACGAGATCTACCTTGATCTCGCCGCCGTCGCCGACGCCGACTACCTCGTTACCTGGAACGAGCGGCACCTGACGTACCTGATGACCGCCGCCGAGCCTGAAGCCCTGGAGTTTCGCGCGCGGCTTCCGAAACTCCGGATTATCGATCCCCCCACCCTGCTGAGCATGCTCAAGACGCCGTAAACCTTACGCTCCGACGTGTGTCTATCGAGTGTGGCGGGTATCCTGCCGATATTGATTGGACACAAGGAGACGATCGTGAAGCTGATTTTGACGTTCGCACTGACTCTGACCGTGGCGTTGGGCCTCGCATGTTCAAAAAAGACCGACCAGATGGGCCGCGTTCGTCCCGGCGTGGATGAGCTGTCGGACGATGGCAGAGGCTTGCAGGGGAAGGATGTGGTGGTCGCCAGCGAAAAGATGGCGGCGTCGCTGCTGTCGTTGCCGGCGCTCAATGCGTCGCGTACGCAATGGACGATCGTCGTCGACCGCGTCGAGAACCTGTCGGTAACGCAGCGGCAGAACGTCGATCTGTTCCTGATCCGCCTGCGCAGCAAGCTGATCCAGAACAGCCAGGGACGCGTGCAGTTGGTCGAGAATCTTGCGAAATTCAACGACCTGCGCGCCCGCGAACTCGAACAAACCGGCGACCGCTTCGGCCAAGGCGGTACGGGCGGTCCGAGCAAGAACGTCCAACCTGACTACTTCCTTTCCGCCAAGCTCGCGGAGCTGCCCAATCGCGAGACGAGCTACTTCCTCGTCGATTTCACATTGACCAAGGCCGATCGCACGATCGTCTGGGGCGATCTCTATGAAGTGGCGACCAACCGCTGAACCGGTTGGAAATCTCGATCCTTAAGAAACAAGATACAAACATGCCGCACGCACCCGGTTTGAGATTTGCGCCTTGGTCTTTGCGTTTTGTTTGTCTCTTGTCTCTTGTTTCCTGTTTCTTTCTCTCCGGATGCAAATCCGCCACCCAGGCCGGGAAGTCCACTGCCCTTTCCGGCATTGATCTGGTCAACATGACCGACGACATGGCCGCGAAGATCGGGAGTGATCCGGAGGTGAACGCGGCATTCGCGCGGAAGGGTCCGCTGAAGGTGGTGGTGACGCCGGTGGTGAACAACCTCCGCGCCGAAGTCATCCCCCGCGGTGCCGCCAGCGCGTTCACGGGACGGGTCCGCGCCCTGCTCAGCCGCCACGCGCCCGAGCGATTCACGTGGATCATGAACCGCGATACGTTTTACTACCTGCGCGACAAAGAACGCGACATCGACGCCGGCCCGAACCCCGACACCGTCCAGCCCGAATACGCCCTGACCGCCACCTTCTCCAGCCTCGGAGAAGAAAACCGAAAGCGCCGCGAGCAGTTCTACGTGTGCGTCTTCGAACTGACCAACATCCAGGACCGAACGCTGCTCTGGTCGGGATCGTACGAGATCAAGAAAGAAGCCGTGCGCGATTTCCTCGATTGAAATAGGCCACAGATGACACAGATGGCGCGGATCAGCACAGATAAAAAATCATGGCGCGGGCTCGTCGCTCGCGTCATGATGTCGCATCTGTGCAGATCGGTATTCATCTGTGCGATCTGTGTCCCATTCAGCGCTGGCTGCCAGCAGAACAAGACCGCCAAGCAGGGTGGCCGGGCGGTGGAGGATTATTTCAACGGGGATTTTTCGCGCGCGATCCAGAAGCTCGAACCGCTCAGCCGCAAGACCGACGAAAACTACGTCCTGAACAACCTGCGGCTTGGATCGGCGACACTCACCGCGTACGAACTGGACGAATCCGAAGCGGCTTTCCTGCGCGCCTGGGAAGTCATCAACGCCGGCGGTGTGAACTCCGGCGGACGCGCGGTGGCGGCGGTGTGGATCGATGAAAAGCTGAAAATCTGGAAAGGCGAACCGTACGAACGCGCGATGGCCAGCTTCTACCTCGGCCTCGTCTACATGATGCGCAGCGACTACAACAACGCCCGCGCGTCATTCGAGAACGCCCTCTTCAAACTGCGTGACTACGCCGACGAAAAGGACGAGAAAAAAGGATACGCCGAGCAGGAGAGCACGTTCGTGCTCGCGCACATCATGCTCGGCCGATGCCAGTTGAAGCTCGGCCGGGAGGATCTGGCGCAGCAGGCGTTCGACGACGCCCGGCGGCTGAACCCGAACCTGTCGCGGCTGGCGGACGTGAGCCTGCACGCCCAGAGCAACGTGCTGCTGGTGGTGGATTTTGGCTATGGTCCGAAGAAGGTGACGGACTACGACGGCGCGATCGTCGGCTTCGCCCCGACGCCTCAGACCGCCGGCCGGTTGCCGATACCGCGGGTGTTCGTCGATCAGTTCGAATACCGTCTTGACGGAATCGGCGAACCAACCATCGACACCGTCGCGATGGCGCAGGACCGGCGCTGGCAGAGCATCGACACGATCCGCACCGTCAAAACCACCGTCGGCACGGGCCTGATCGCCGCCGGCGCGGGGTACGGGGTGTACAAGGGTGCCAAAGGCGATTTTGAACTTCAGGACGCCGCGATCGTGGCGGGGCTGATCGCGACGGGGGCGTTGTTGAAGGCAGGGAGCCAAGCGGATGTTCGTCAGTGGGAAATGGCGCCCCGGACCGTCTATGTATTGCCGCTGAAGCTTTCGCCGGGCAAGCATGATGTTACCGTCAGCTTTCCCGACGCGGGCGCGTTGCAGCAGTCGTGGCGTGGGTTAATCGTGCCGGAGCAGGGAGACGTGACGTACTACTACCGCATGAACCGCTGGTGGCCCGGCCCGTTCGAGTGGCCACCGGTCCCCGTGCAGATCGCGGCGCCGGCGGAGGGGAAGCAATGAGCATCTCCACGATCGAATTCGAAACCCCGCTCGGGCCGATGCGCGTGATCGCGGATGAAATCGGCGTGCGTCTGGTCGATTTCAACGACCGTCGCGATATCGGCCGCGCGGTCGAACGCGCGCTGGTCCCCTCTCCCGAGTACTCACGGGAGAGGGTTAGGGTGAGGGCAAGCCAATCGCACGACAAAGACGCCCTCACCCCGGCCTTCCCCAATGCGTACATCGGAGAGGGAGCCGGAAACGCCGAACTCGCGAGATCGCAGTTGGTCGAATACTTCGCAGGCACACGCACGAGCTTCGACCTCCCGCTCAACCCGCAGGGAACGGATTTTCAGAGGCGCGTGTGGGATGCGCTCCAGCAGATCCCGTTCGCTCAAACGCGGAGCTACACCGAGCAGACGTTGCAGGTCGGCCCGATCACCGCGCTTCGCGCCGTCGCGCAGGCGAACGGGCAGAATTTCCTCGCCATCGTCATCCCCTGTCATCGCGTCATCGGTGCCTCCGGCGACCTGCGCGGGTACGGCGGGGGGCTGGCGCGGAAGCGGTGGCTGATCGATCACGAGTGCGCGGTCGCCGGGACCGCGACGTCAACCCTGTTCGCAACTCGGTAAAATCAACCCATGACCCACGGCAGATTCGCAAAAACGATCAGTGTACTGCTGGTGGCGATGGCGGCCGTCTGCACACTCATTTATCTGGGTTTGAAGCCGACGTTCGGCTACCCCGACGAGGCCGAACGCCTCCGCCATGAAGCCGGTTTTTCGATCATCATGCCCTCGAAATGGCAGAAGCTAGTCTCCTACCGCAACCGCGAGGGGACGATCGAAGACGGATTTATGCTCAGCGACGAGAAGTCCGAAGGCGCTCCGTCGTCGATCGCGGTTGCGAAATTGCATCGGCCGCCAGAGATCGAGTCGCTGATGCGCGAGGGCGCGACCGAAAGCACCTTTCAAGGCCATCCGGCCTGGCGAGTCGAAAAAAAGCGCAAACTCGAGCAAGGCATCAGCATCTACGTCGAAATACAAAGCCACTGGTATCGGTTCGTGCTCGGAAAGCCGCACAAGATCCGCGAGGAAGAGCTTCAGGCGTTTCTGAATACGTTCCGCGTTGAAACGCTGGCCGACCCGGCGTTGCCGGCGATCATCGGCACCAAATAGCGCTTCGGCATCAGACCTCGACGTAGGCTCCGACCGCTCGCTTGTCGAAGATCGGCCCGTCTTCGACCCGGATTTGGTCGGCCATCAACAATGCGCGGGTGGGTTCGTCGAGACCGACGTGATGGAACTCCACCTCGTACGCGATCTCTGGCGCGAACCACTGGCTTCGCACAACGCCGACATCCCCCCGCGCCAGCGCCAATTCCGGGAAGTCGCGGATGAGTCGGACATAATCGTTGATCGCAGGTGCTCGCATCGCTGCCTCCGTGACCCGTGTCAGTTGGAGATAATTTCTCGGCCAATCCTTCTGACAGCAAAGATGATAACTTCTACCCAAATTAACAAGTATAATCTCGGACGTGACGCCCCCCGCCACCCGGGACAACTTCGCACCCGCGCTGCTCGCATGGTTTGATGCGCACCAGCGGCCCATGCCTTGGCGCGCCCGGGCAGGGCAGACGCCCAACCCCTATTACGTCCTGCTTTCCGAGGCGATGCTCCAGCAAACGCAGGTCGCGACGGTTGTGCCGTATTTTTTGCGGTTCATCGACGCGTTCCCAACGATCGACGCACTCGCTCGCGCAAACGAGCAGCAAGTGCTGCGCTTGTGGCAGGGCCTGGGCTATTACTCCCGTGCCCGCAACCTCTTACGTGCCGCCGGCGTGGTCGTCGAGCGGTTCGACGGGATGGTCCCGCGCACGGTCGACGAACTGCTGACCCTCCCCGGCGTCGGCAGGTATACCGCCGGCGCGATCGCCTCGATCGCGTACGACACGCACGCGCCGATTCTGGATGGCAATGTCGTGCGGGTGCTGTGCAGGATCGACGCGCTGAGGCGCGACCCGCGCGACAAAGCCGTCCAGTTCCAGCTCTGGAACCGCGCCGAAAGCCTCCTGCCGGATTGTCGCACCGGAGATTTCAACCAGTCGATGATGGAACTGGGCGCCACCGTCTGCACGCCGAAGAATCCGTCCTGCCTGATCTGCCCGGTTCGCCAGATGTGCCGCGCCCACGCCCAGGGCATCCAGGACCGAATCCCCCCTGCCAGGCAAGCCAAACCGCTGAAAGCCGAGCGTCGCTGGGTGTTTTGCGTCCAGCGGTGCGACGGCAAATACCTGATCGAGCAGCGCCCCCCCATCGGCCGCTGGGCGGGGATGTGGCAATTCATATCAGTTGAGGCCGCAACCGATATGATAACCCCCGCCGTCGCCCAAACCGCCTGCGGGTACGCACTCAAGGGCCTGACGCCGCTACTGAGCGTCCATCACACGCTCACGCATCGCCAATACCAATTCGACGCCTACCGAGGCACCGCTAAAGCCCGCGCCAACGCCATCTCCCCCCGCCGCTGGGCAACGCTCGCCGAGATGGAAGAGTTGCCGTTCTCCAAGCCTCAGCTCGCAATTCGCAAGCGCCTGGACGAATCGGAGTAGCCTTTCGCCTGGAATGTCGACTATCCTCTGTTTCAATCGGGTGTGACGGCCTGGTGCTCCAAGCCGTGGTAGGCTCGATAGCGTCCCACGGCTTGGAGCACCAGTCCGTGGCACCCAAACCGTAACACGAAAGGCACGAAACTCATGATCCTGATCATCTCCGGCACCAATCGTCCGGGCGCTAACGCGCTGAAAATCTCCCATATCCTCAAAGCCCACTACGCCGCCGCGGGGGAGGATGTCGATTTGTATTCGCTTTCGGAAATGCCGCAGGAGATTTTTGATCCGTCGAGCTACGCGAAGAAGCCGGAGTCATGGCTGCCCGTCCAGCAGCGCGTTCTCGACGCCGCTGGCCTGCACATCGTCACGCCGGAATACAACGGCGGATTTCCGGGCGTGCTGAAGTACTTCATCGACATGCTGAAATTCCCCGAGAGCTTTGAAGCCAAGCCCGTCGCCTTCACCGGCGAGGCAGCCGGCATCTGGGGCGCGATCCGGCCGGTGGAGCAACTCCAGCAGCTCTTCGGCTACCGCAACGCCCACCTCTACCCCGACCGCGTCTTCATCCCCGGCATCGGCGGAAAACTCAACGACGCCGGTAACCTCACCGACGCCGCGATCGACGAGCGTCTCAAAAAGCAAACGCTCGGGTTCGCGAAATTCGTCAAGACGCTCATGCCCTGACCGATCTGTGTCGCGTCTTGACGCGGGCTTTCGATCGCTATCCAGCGCAGAGAACCCGCGTTAAGACGCGGCGACAAACCCTGCAATCACGACCTGACTGCCACCCCGTCGCCACGACCCCGCGGCTGACGTGGCTGGCGTCTGCAACGTGAGCAACGAGCGAGCGAATTCCCCAGTAAACCCATCCGGAATCAAACCAAACTTCGCCCGTACGTTAGGGGCTTTTTCGGGGACGTTTGGAGCGAGATTATCGGAGCCAAAAAAAGCCCCGGCGCAACTAATGGTGCTTCGCAGGATCGCCCGATCACTAGGGACAGCAGCGAGTCGGATGTTCGCTGAATGTTCGGAACGATCGTGTGTTTGCGAATCGTTCGGGTTACGTGCTCTGGAGAAATCGTCATGCAAATGATCCTGTTCATTAACGGAAGTGAAACGTCGTCGGCCTTGATCGATCGGCCGCGTCGGTCGATGGTGCGGAAGGTGCGAAGCATCGTCCGCGAGCCTGCGGTCATGCTGATCGACCGCCCGGCCCCGGTCGTCCCGGTCGCCCCCCGCCAACCCGCACCCTGGCCTGACCCGGCGCGCCATGAAGAAGAGTGCGAACGATGGGACGGGTTGTATTGAGCGAGAAGTCTGAAGGGTGAAGGATGAACGCTGGATGAGTTGATGCAACATTTCGTCGTTCATCCTTCGAACCCTCTGAATAATACGGATCGTGGGTGATCCACGCGCCTGTAGCTGCGACGCC
>JBBQQZ010000056.1:0-13931 GCA_038215325.1 Tepidisphaerales bacterium
GGAGCGGTTGGTCCCCGCAAAGGTTCCCGGTGCCGTGCAGTTGGACTGGGCGCGCGCCACCGGACTGCCCGACCACAATTACGCTGACAACTTCACTCAGTACGCGTGGATGGAGGACGTCTACTGGCATTACCGCGCGCATCTGCCGCAAAGCCACGGGCCGGTCACCTTCGTGTGCGGTGGTGTTGACTACCATTTCATCGTACGGTGGATGGTGATGTTGTTTATGACCAGGAGGGAATGTTCACGCCTTTTGAGATTCCGTTGCAGAACCGATCGGGGGGCGGCATAGAAGTCATCATTCGGCCTGCTCCGAAGTCGGTCGTGAGCCCGATTGATCGGACACAGGCAAACCACTCGTGCAAACCAGCGGTGAGCTGCGGATGGGACTGGCACCCGCGGCTGGTGCCGCTGGGAATTTGGTGTGAGACCTACGTTGAAGTACGCCCCACACCGCACCTGCGCAAGGCGGAGCTTCGGTACGCGCTAAGCGATGATCTGTCACACGCCGACCTGCGATACGAGGTGGAGCCCGCCGGCGTGCTGGGGAAGGTGCGATGGACGCTGGAAGATCCGCAAGGCCGACAAGTTTTCACCGAATTGCTGGGCGACTGCCCGTCGACGATTTCCGGGCCCCAACTCTGGTGGCTCGCCGGCGAGGGGCCTCAGTCGCTTTATCGCTCGATCGTCGAACTTCTGGATGCATCGGGCGAGGTCATCGACTGACTTGAATCCCGAACCGGATTCCGCCGAATGAAGCTCGTGATGGCACCGGACCAGTGGCAGCTCCCGAACGTGATCCCTAAATCACGCACGCATCCGCCGATCACGCTCGAGATCAACAATCGCTCGATATTCTGCCGCGGCAGCAACTGGGTGAATCCGGAGATTTTCCCCGGAGCCATCACGCGGAAACTTTATGCCTCGTTGCTGCACCTGGCTCGCGACGCGCACTTTAACCTGCTTCGTATATGGGGCGGTGGAATCATCAATAAGCCGGATTTTTATGAGCTTTGCGACGAGTTGGGTCTGATGGTTTGGCAGGAATTTCCGTTGGCGTGCAACACATACCCCGACGCCTCCGCCTACCTTCGTGTGCTCGATCAAGAGTCGAAATCAATCATCGCGCAGTTGCGTGTTCACCCCTGCATCGCCATGTGGTGTGGCGGCAATGAGCTGTTCAATGCCTGGGGAGGAATGACCGATCAATCGCTTCCGTTACGACTGCTGAACCGCAATTGCTACGACGGCGACCCCACTACGCCGTTTCTGCCGACCAGCCCGGTGGACGGCATGGCGCACGGCAACTACGTGTTCCGCTACGATGGACGTGAACCGTACGAAGCGATGACGGCGGCATCCTACACGGCGTACACCGAGTTCGGCTGCGGCGGGCCATCACCTGTCGAGGTGCTGAAAGAGTGCATCCCGCCGGACGAGCTGTTTCCGCCGAAACCCGGGACGGCGTGGCAGACGCACCACGGCCTCAGGGCGTGGCAGGCGAGCGACTGGCTTGCCTTGCCGACCATCGAGCATTACTTCGGACCCTGCGAGTCGCTGGAGCAGATGGTATCGCGAGGAGAATGGCTACAGTGCGAAGGCTTTAAGTGCATCTACGAAGAAGCCCGCAGGCAGAAGCCGGTGTGCTCGATGGCGCTTAACTGGTGCTTCAATGAACCTTGGCCCACGGCGGCGGGAAACAGCCTGATCAACTATCCCGATCGTCCCAAGCCCGCGTACCATGCCGTGAAAGCAGCGTGTCGTCCCACGATGGCGAGCGCGCGGCTTTCGAAGTTCCAGTGGAACCCCGGAAACACGTTTGAAGCGGAAGTCTGGCTGCTCCACGACGGCGTCAATCCTATCGAGGGCGTTACGATCGACGTGATCGTTCAGTTCGACGACAAGCACGATCTTGTTTCAACATGGAACACCCCGGCGGCCGCCGCCAATACACACGTTCGGGGCCCCACCGCACGACTGACGCTGCCTTCGGTCGCCAACAATCATTTTGTGCTGACACTTTCCATCCGCGAGCGACCGGAGTGGAGTTCGTCCTACAGACTCTCGATACGCCCCGCCAAACCGCCTGTCCCGTTCGGCACGCCGACGATGAACGTTTAGCGTGCCCCGTGGGGCTGGGGCGCGTGTGGGACAGCCGCGGCGAGTTGATCCCACATCGGCTGTAGCGAAACGACCTGGCCGGTCGTCTGGGCCATGTCAATCGCGAAGGCCACCGCCGCAGATCGCAAGGCCTCATCAATGCCGGCGATCGGTGCGGTGCCTTCGAGCATGGTTGCCGCCAGGTGTTCGACCATTCGCTCGTCACCGCCATTATGCCCGTCCGAGCTTGCGCTCGTGCGCGTGCGCGTCTCCTGCTCCAGGCCGACGCGCGCCCAAGTGACTGCGCCGGAGTAGGCGTCTGCCCGCACTGCTCCGTGCGTCCCAAGCAGATAAAAGCGGCGTTCCGGCAGGGCGCTCACGGCGTTGGTGTGAAAGGTCGCTCGGACTCCGTTCGCATACTCCAGGATCACAACCTGGTGATCCAGGATGTCACCTTCCTGGGCAAACGGATCCACGCTCAGGTGATCGCGCCACTTGGTGAACGGCGAGACGCCAGATTCATCCGCAAGCGCTTTGTGAAGATGCGCGTTCTCGGCCCGGAAGATTCGGCGTCCTCCAAAACTGGCCACCCGCGTCGGGTCGCTTCCCGCCATCCAATTGGCCAGATCCAGATCGTGGCAACACTTCTCAAGTACGTGCGAGCCTGCGTTGGACGTGGTTCTCCTCCAGTTGCCGTGGATATACGCGCCATGCGGCGCGGTCAGCGTTTCATTGAACTCGAACGACACCAGCTCACCGACCGCCTGCTGGTCGAGCAATGACCGAACAAACTGATAGTGTGGCGAGTGGCGCAGGACCAGGCCGAATACGAATGTGCGCCCTGAGCTGCGCACCGCGTCGCGCACCGCCAGGCAGTCGTTAAAAGTGGTGGCAAGGGGTTTCTCGCAAAACACATTCTTGCCCGCGCGCAATGCGTCGATCGCGTGCTGAGCGTGAAAACAGTTCCACGACCCGATCATCACCCAGTCGATGGAATCGTCCGCAATAAGTTCCCTGGCCGACTCAATAGCGCGCCAGTCGCCGGAGAGTTCGCGACGCGCAGTGGATATCGCCACGGGATCGGGGTCGGCCACGGCGCAAAGTTGGAGCCGGGGATCGCAGTTCAGAAGCAGCTTTGCGACGAGGCGAAGCCTCGCGCCTGCACCAATGATTCCAACGCGAATGACTTGACTGGGAGCAGATGCCATAAAAATCCTCAACGAGACGTCTTTGCCGAATCCATGGGTACAGCCGCCGGAACCGAATCGGCGCGGCCGTCGTCGGCAGGGTCGCGTCGTGCGTTTTGCAGGCGCTTGAACAGTTTACGAAGGTCTAAAACGCCGCCGACGGTGAACCACACGGAAGTGATCGCCCCGACCACCAGCGTCACCCACACGCCTGTGATCGAGAAATAGTTGGCCCACCATTGTTTTGGCCAACGATCAAAGACATTCCATGTGACCGCCACGATCGCGGCGACGAAAAACGACATCGACCAACAGGTCATCAGCAGCGTCAGCCACCGATCCGCCCGGGTGAAATTCGAATCAACGCCGATGTAGTCGAGCCACGTCCGCTTCTTCATTTCCGGAGCGGCGACGACAATGTGATCGGCGTCTGCGAAAGCGCCGCGGTGCAGCATGCTATCAAGATTGAAACGTTTCCGTCCCGCGAGGGATACCAGGATGTAAGCAGTGACCGCCGACACCATTGCCATCAACCACATCCACTGCCCGTTGATGGGGAAGCGATGGACATTGGCTGCCAGGTACTCGCTATTCGGGAACATCCCCAGCAGCCAGCCATGTATCGCGGGCCAGAACTGCTCCCCCGCGAACGCACAAGCGGTGACGCCCGAGCCGGCGAACATCGCGGCCCAGGCACCTCGGGTCGTCCCGCGCTTCCAGTACAAACCGCCAATGATTACTGCTCCGGCACCCCCGAGGTAGATGCTCCCCGTCAGCGCGAAGAACATCATGATGTAGGTGGTTTGATTGAACAGCAGGCTGAAAAGGAACGCGAATATCGCGACGCCTACGATCGATATTCGCAACGCCGTCAGGTGGCCGCGCGTGCTCAACGGGCGACGCCGTAGCGGAAGGATCACATCCTGCACGATGATGCTGCCCCAGGAATGCATATAGCTGGTGTCCGTGGTGAGCATCAGCGCCAGCATCACCGCGACGAACATGCCCTTGATCCCGATGGGAAGGATTTCTGACATCGCCAGCGGCACGCGCGTCTGGCTTTGCACCGCCGCGTTGTCGATCGCATTCAACTGCTGCTGGACCGCCAGGGCGTCTTGAGCATGCGACGGATGATTCAGGTAGGTGTACGCCACAACCGTGATGAGCGTGAACGTCACGGATATCGTCGTGGTTCGCCAACCGCCGATGATCTTGGCCATCTTCGCCTCGTGCGGGCTGGCGGGCGACGCGTTCGCGCCGGCGTTGCCCTGCCAGGCCATCGTGCTGTACGCGTTACCGATGATCGCAATCAAAATGAACCAGATGTTGAAGTCCGCCATCGCGTACGTGTCCAGCGGATCGATCAATGACTGTCCCGGCGGTCGCGCCTGAAGCGACTCGGATACCTGGCTCCACGGAACGAGCATGAGCAGCGCGATCATGATCGCGAGGCACATCACATACGTGAACATTCCCTGAACACAGTCGGTGACCATGATCGACAATTGACCGCCGGTCAGTACCAGCAGCACCGCCGCCGACAGAAAGACTGCCATCAGGATCGCGAACGTGGGGATCGGGACACCGAGGATGCTAAGCTGCGTTGGAAACCCGCAGAAGTAAACGAAGAATCGGCTCGCGATGGCGGGAAAGATCGCGAAATTGATCACCCCCGATATCGCCGCCAGCAAACCTGCGAAGATGCGGAATCGACGGCTGTACCGCGTCTCTAGAAACTGGGCAAGCGTTAAGGCGCGGGTCTCGCGAAACCGAAAAATTACAAAACCGCTGATGGTCAACAGCAGATAGATCGGCGTGCCGATCACCCCCCAGAACCCGACGGCAAACCCCGACTGGTACATATACTCAAACTGCGCAACCGCCGACACCAGCCCCGTCGCCGCCATGCCGTCGGATACCGCGACGAGATACCGCCCCGCCACGCGCCCGCCTGCCATAAAATCGACCACGGATTTCGTGTACTGTCGCATCTTTAGTGCGAATACAAACACGATCACCATGGGCACCGCGACGATTGTCCAGTCGATCCACGTCATGCAATGTTCCCAACGGTCTGTGACAAGTCCTTCTCAATTCGATCCAAAATCTCGATGCACAACATCAGCGCGCGGGGCAGATGGAACGGATCCTTCACGGGCAGCGCCACGATCTCGCTGATCGGTCGGCCGGTGCGATCGAGTCGCTGAAGCCATTCACCGGTTGACGAATCAGGAAAGTGCTTAAACGTGTACGAATGGATCCGCTCGTACCAATCGAGACACCAGGGTGCTCGGCTGATTTCGTATGCCCGCAGCAGTGCGATCATTGCTTCCGTGTGTGGCCACCAAAGCTTGGTGTCCGCGAACGACCACCCCACCTCCGTGCCCCCATCGGCATCGACCGCCAGCAATAGCCCGCCATACGGGTCATCCCAGCCGAGTTCAAGGTGCCTGCGGATGAGTGCGATCGCGCGGTCAATCGTTGGTGTGTCTCCGGTCGCCGATGCAACGTCGATCTGGAACCACATGCTTTCGATCACATGCCCTGGAACGACGACGGTCCCCAGCGGTCTTTGAGCTTCGGTCCCGTCCGCGTTGATTCGCTCAAGCACCACGTCTCGATCTTGTCGGTAGAACGAGTGCATCACCTCATGGCTCAGCCGGCGCGCGATCTCAGCAAGACCGTCGTCCCGCATCGTGTCAGCCATCGTCTGGAAGCACAGACTGAAGATCATCGGAATCCCATGCACGCGCATACCGCGCGGCACCGGATACGGAAAATGCGGGATTTGGTCATGGGGGACGCCAAGCGTGTCCACGACGTGGCTGGTGGTACGACGAGCCCAGCGCTTCGCGTCTTCGTCGTCTGTCGCCGCGATAAACTCCGCCAGCCCGTACATCGCGAAGCCGTCAACGTAAATGCTGTCCCGACCCCGGATCTCGTCGCCGGCCGCTGAGACGCAAAGGCGCCAGCCGCCATCAGCATGCCACCCGTGCCGACAACAAAACTGGCGTATCCCATCGGCGATCTGGATGAACTGCTTGTCTCCGGTCTGGCGATACAGCCGGCTGAAAACCCAGACGGCACGCCATTGGCTCCACAGCCATCGGTCTCGACTCACAAGCGTGGCGTCATCCGCCAGACAGTTGTTGATCCCGCCGTCCGGGTCGATCGCATGCCTAAGCCAGAAGGGAACCACCCGACCGTAAAGCTCGGAATGCAAAGACTCCCTGAGCGCGCGCAGATCAGGCATGCCCCCAGTTCCCCGGCTCCAACTCATAGTCGCCCCTCGAGCGCGGATGACGGAACAAAGTGACGGAGTCGATGGGCGTAGTCGGCGGAGTTGACGTCAGGCCAGGTGTCCGGCAACGAATGCCGAGCGGTCAACATTCCCGATAGAAACGACACAAGCGCCCCGGCGATGACGGCCTGATCCGGAGTCTTTTGAAGCGACACGTAATCGCTGCCGAGGATCACGTCCCATCCCGACCCGAGCATGGCGGCACCAGCCTTGACGTACTCTTCAATCCGGGCCAGCGTGATGCCCCCGGTTACGAACAGCGGGAGCACGCCGTGCGTGGCGGCGCAGGTCATTCGTGCCACCCGCGCCGACCCGCCGAGCAGGTCGGCGGTAAACAGCTTCGCGAAATGGGCACCCGCCTCAACCACGGCGACCGCTTCCGTCATCGTCTCCACGCCGGGGATCACCAGATGCGTCCGACTGACCCGCTCGATCGTCTTCAGCCGCAACGGCAGCGCGCTGACCACGCCATCGACTCCAGCCGCGAGCAACGCGTCGATCGACGGCATGTCCGGGCGGCGTCTCTGAAGGTTGCTGAGCAATGGCCCATCGTCCACCACGCTTCCGGCGACGATCGTCAGTTGAGGATGCGCCTTTCGCGCCCAACGAACTTCCTCAAGAACCGCAGATCGACGGCAGGTAATTTCGATCGCCTCGGCGCCTGCTGCCACCGCGCAGTCAACCAGCAGCCTTGCGTCAAACTCGTCCTGAACAAAGATCGGCATAAACCCCTGGCGATGCACCGCGAGGTATTTCTGATTTAAACTTAACGTCATATTGTCGCCCCGGTCAGGTTGAGTGCATGGGTCGTTCGGATGAGGAGTTCTGCGAAGTGGTGGAATGCCTTCGCCTGCGCCTCTATCGTGCATCCACCAACGTGTGGCGTGATGACGAGGCAGGGATTGGTTTTCGACGCCTCCACTAAAGGATGGGAATCTCGCCCGATACGGCTTTCGCCGCAGAGAACGTCCAGTCCCACCGCGCCCAAATGGCCAGACTGGATCGCCGCAAGCAACGCGATCTCATCAATCACCGCGCCGCGAGAAGTGTTAACCAGAACCGCGCCACGCTTCATGCTGGTCAACTGCGCCGCGCCAATCAAACCGCACGTCTGGTCGGTCAGGTGAACATGAAGGGAGACGATGTCAGCCTCCGCCAGAAGAATGGGAAGATCGACCTGCTCGACGTCGGCAAGCCGAATGGAACGAACGTCGTTCACGAGCACTCGCATGCGGAACGCACGCGCGAACCGCGCGACCATGCTCCCCAACCGGCCGCAACCGACGATGCCGATCGTTTTGCCGTACAGCTCGTTGCCTCGCACGTCCATCGCGCTCCACCCACCCGTTTGCGGTTGTGCTACCGCCTCGCGGAACCGGCGCGCGCACGCAAGTATCAGCAGCCACGCCTGTTCGGCGGTCGACTGCACTGAATCCAGGAACTCGAGTTCGTGCTTCAACGAGACGATCGATATGTTCGCCCGACCCGCGGCGTCAACATCGATATGGTCAGTCCCGGTGCTGGGGGTGGCGATGACTCGAAGCGAGGAGTGCGATTCAATGAAACCCGCGTCGATTTCTCGATCAAGCCTGGGGACCAGAACGTGGACATGATCCTCCGGCAGCGGAAGCGCCGTCGAAACGACAAGATCGAAGCTCTGCGCCAGCCGGTCTCCCAGCGCGGGGGCGTCGCTCAATGCCTCCGGCCAGCACCAGTGCAGCTTTGGTTTTGCAGTCGTCATGGTCGCCGCTGCTTTCTATCGACCAATGACAAGAAGCACGTCCTGGTAACCATAAAATTTGATCGTCGGCCCGGCTTTATCATCGGGTACCTGCGTGGCGACCTGCTGCGATCTGGTGGCAAACGGATCGAGCACCTGGAGCGTAGCGTGCGGCTTCGTCCACTTCAGCGAGATATCCATCGTGTCTTGCAGTTTCCCCTGCGGTCCACGCCGCGTAATGACTGCCATTTCCGCGCCGTCATCCGCGGTCATGTAATCGACGGTGAGCAGGTCAGGACTGGTGGCGGTGGCTGTCGAGTAGCGAAGCGGCTGGTGCTTCGCGATGAACGTTTTCAGCCGTTCTCGCTGCGCCGGATCGCGATCCCATCGGTCGCCGGCCAACGTCAGGACATTCGATCGGCTTCGGTACTTCTGAAGGCTTTGTTTCTCACGACCCAGCAGGTCAAATTTGCCTGATCGTTCGTCAAGGACCGTCGGTTTCCCCGACGTGATCCATTTCTCGACCTGCGTGAGCATGTCGGGCTCGATGATATCCGATCCCGCCAGCACGAGGACACGCGTCGCCGGATCGGCAAGCCGCGTTGCGAAAGTTGACTCCGTTGTGATGGTAAACGGGCTGTTCAACTGAGCCAGGTCGGTCATCACCGTCTGGTACGCCTGAATCGCGGGCGTTTCGGTGAACCAAAAATCCCGCTCCTTGTTCGGATCGGCAAAGTCCCAATGCTGGCCAATGAACGTCAGGTTGGGGTCGTGAACCACCACCTGCGGGGCGCTGGGCTTGAAGGTGAGCAACTCCTTCGCATGATCATCCATAAATTCCCGAAGTGTACGCGTGGTCTCCACCGCAGGAAGCGCTTCGAGCGACCCATCCGCACTCGGCGCGAGCAGGCTCATTTTCTCCATCTGCTGGGGCATCCACACGAACAGAAACAGTCCATCAAGCCCCCTCGCAAATGCCGGCCAGAACTGGCGACGAATGTACTTCGGTTCGATGAAGCGCTGAACGTCCCCTCGCGTTGTCGCGGCTTCACTGAAATTCGAACACCAGACCTGCTTGTCCCCGCCGGTGATGCCGGTGCAGAAGTCCATCTGCATTCGTACGTCGTTCCAGTAGCTCTTGAACGCGAATGCATCGACATCCGTCAGCAGCGCGGCGTGTGCGCCGTGGCCTACCCGGTTCACCATCGGCTGAAAGTCACTGACCATGATCAACGCGTCCGGGTCTTCCTCTTTGATCGCGCGGGCAATGCGATTGTGGTGTTCAGCGAATGCATACTGGAGCGTCTGGTAATACTCCATCCACTCGCCGCGAAAGTTTTTCGGGTCACGCGACCAGCCGCTCTTCCAGACGACCTCTTCAAATGACTTGTACTTACCCGACTTCCCCCACGCCTGATTCATCGCAGCGACGGTCTTAAAGCGCTCCTTGAGGCGTGCCTGGTAAAGATCCCGCATCGACGGCGAAAAATCGATTCCGTAATAGCTGTTTGCCGTCTGGATACCGGAGAGCCCCAATTCCTCGGCAATGATGTAGCCCCGCACCCGCTTGCGATCCTTGAACCGGCGCGCGATCGAACGCACGTACGTGTCAACTGCCGCAATGTAGACCGGGCTCGTGACAGTCGGCGCGGAACTGGTGTCCAGCTTTGGGTCACGGATGATCGGAGTAAGTTTATCCTTGCCGAAAAGCGGCGTGTGCATGTATACGTCCGGCGACCCGTCACCGATCCACACCGGCACGTCACGGATCGTGAACACTTCGAGATACACATCCAAGTTGCTGGCTTCGGCGTCCTCGACTACGGCGTCATACGGCAGCCAGTTCATAGCGCCGGCCTTGGGAGACATGAATCCCCAACCGAGATATCCACCGGCGACCGGGAGCATTTCGTGTTCGATGCTGTTCAGACCCTGCCGGCTCACCCAGTCGTACATGAACTTCTGCTGCTCACGAGTGGGAATGTTGTTCCCGTCCGGCCCGATCACCGTTCCGATCGGGTACGAAACTTCCTGCGCCTGCAAAGCGCCAGAGAGCATGCACGCAACGAGAAGGCTGAATGTTGAAGTGCGGATCACGGGTGATCTCCTGAAACAAATTAACGGACACTCCAGCACACGACGTGCCGAAAACTGGGGGCAAAATCGCTTCATCGCTCGCGCGTGCTATCGGCCGATGACAATGAGCACGTCCTGGAAACCCTGAAGCGTCACCACTGGCTGTAATGGATCGGTCGGGCTTGCCGATTTGCTTCGCAGGGACACGGTCGCGAACGGGTCGAGCACCTGGAGCGATGCGTGCGGCTTATTCCATTGGAGCGACACGTTCAACCCATCCTGCTGCCGGCCTTGCGGCCCGCGCCGCGTGAGGATCGCCAGCTCTGCTCCGTCGTCGGCATTCATGTAATCGACCGTAAACACGTCCGGGCCGTCGGCGTTGGCGCTGGCGTATCGCAGCGGCAGGTGCCGGGTCACGAACTCCGCAAGGCGTGCCCGCTGCGCGGGGTCGCGGTCCCACCGGTCGCCGACCAGGGTCAGCACATTCGCTCGGCCGTGATATTTCCGGAGGTTGCTCACGTCCCGACCCAGCGTGTCAAACTTTGCCGTCCGTTCGTCAATAACGACCGGCCGATCCGCTTCGATCCAACGCTCGATCTGTGTCACGGTTTCCGGCTCAAGAACGTCCGACCCCGCTAGCATCAGCAGCTTCGTGGCGGGGTCTGCGAGCTGCCTCGACAGCGTGGACTCGGTGCTGACCGTGAACCTGCGGTTCAACTTCGCCAGATCATCAAACGACGTCTGGTATGCCACGATCGCGGGCGTTTCGCTGAACCACTTTTCCCGCACCTTCGTCGGGTCGGCGTAGTCCCAGTGCTGAGCGATGAAAGTGAGATTCGGGTCGTGTACGACGACGCGCGGCACCTCCGGCTTAAACGCCGACAACTCCTTCCCGTGCTCGTCCATAAACTCCCGAAGCACTCGAACCGTCTGCAACGCGGCGATCGTATCGAGCGATCCGTCCGGGCCCGGTTCGAGCAGGCTCATCTTCTCCATCTGCTGGGGCATCCAGCAAAACAGGAAAATGCCGTCCATGCCCCGTGCATAGGCAGGCCAGAACTGCCTGCGAACGTACTCGGCGTTCATGAACCGCTTGTTCTCGCCGCTGGTGGTCGCGGCTTCGGAGAAGTTGACGCACCAGAGCTGCTTATCCCCGCCGGCAATGCCGGTGGTGAAGTCGGACTGCATGCGGGTGTCATTCCAGTAGCTCTTGAATCCGAAAGCGTCGATGTCCTTGAGCAGCGCCGCGTGTGATCCATGACCAACTCGATTCACCATGGGTTGGAAGTCACTCACCATGATTAGCGCGTCCGGATCCTCTTGCTTGATCGCCCGGGCGATGCGGTTGTGATGATCCGCGAATGCCTGCTGGAGCGCGGGGTAGTATTCCATCCATTCGCCGCGGAATTGCTTGGGATCGTGCGACCAGCCGCTCTTCCAGACCACGTCGGCGAAGGTCTTGTACTTCCCGGGCTGGCCCCAAGCGTCGTTCATCGCTTCGACCGTGCTGAACTTGGCCTTCAACCGCGCATGGAACAAATCCCGCATCGAAGGCGAGAAGTCGATCCCGTAATAGTTCCCCGCCGGCCAGACGCCGGGGAGCCCCACTTCTTCTGCGATGATGTAGCCGCGCACGCGCTTGCGGTCCTTGAACCGCTTTGCGATCGAGCGCACGTACTCGTCCACGGCCGCGATAAACTCCGGATGCGCGATCGCCGGCACGGAGTTGATATCCAGTTTCGAATCCCGCATCACCGGCGTCGGCGTGTCGGCACCCGCCAGCGGGGTATACATGTACAATTCCGGGCGACCGTCGGCGATCCACTCGGGCACGCCCCGGGACGTGAAGACCTCGAGGTAAACGTCCAGATTGTTTGTTTCGGCGTCTTCCACCACCCCGTCGTACGCCGCCCAGTTGAACGTGTCGCGCGTCGGACGCGTATGCGACCAGTCGAGATATCCGTCGCTCACGGGCATAATTTCGTGCTCGATCGCGTTAATCCCCTGCCGCGCCGCCCAGGCGTAGGTAAACTGTTGCTGAGCGCGGGTCGGGATGTTGTTCCCGTCCGGCCCGATCACCGTTCCGATTGGATAGACATGTTCCTGCCCGCTAACCAAAGCGGTGGACAACGCGATCGCGATCAAGGCATGTGGTAGGCGCACGGATGGACTCCTTCAAAAAAAAAACCTCACGGATTTCGGTACGCGATGGCGATCAGATCGCTATCGTTCGGATCAGGACTTCAATCCAGTTCGCTGATAATGCCGGCCGCCCGCGCGGACCAGTAGGCGTAAAGCCACATCACCGGCGCACCGATTTGTTTGGTGAAGCCGGTCAGGTTTTTCGGTAATTCGTGCCCCGGCATCACCCAGAGCGAGCGAAGCCCCTGGAAATCGACCCCGTGCAGAATCTTCAACAGCCAGGGCTTCACCCGCGCGGTCGCGTTCGGATGATGCTCGAGCACATTCACCGCTTCACTGGCGGCCCATTGGCCGCTGAAGTAAATCGGCGCGCCGTAATAGCACGAGTACGGCCCACGCTTTACGTCGTTCGGACGGATCGGACGCCAGCGCCGTGTCTCGGGCGTGACCATCATGCTGATCTGAAGCCGACCGTCTTCCAATAGCCTCGGTTCGGTCTCATCCCACCAATCCAACAAACGCCCTGCGAACAGGTCGCGACGGGTCGGATCCAAAGACGCCAGCCTCGATATCACATCAACAAACGTGTTCCACGGCCCAGGGGCGTACACTTCTTCGTCACCCCGTAATGCGCCGATCGCGGATTGATACCAGATCCAGGAAAGGCAGGTCGCGTTCACCGCAGGATTGCGGCGATGCATCTCGAACCATTGAAGGTACTCGTCGTAGAAGCCCCCGGAGGGATCGAAGCGGTTGGCCAGCAGGAGAAACAGCATGGGTTTGCTGGCATGGACCGCGTGCGTCGGGCCTTCGGTGACCCGGCCTCGGCTGAGCGAGTAGTAGCCACGCACGACAAAACTACGCGTGATCTCGATCACCATCTGCTCAATCCGACGCCGCTCGGCGGGAGCGGCGAAGGGATGGAAATCGCACAGCCCGCACAGGATGCCGTACATCTGATCGGCATTGATCTCTTGCGCGGTGTCGTAAGCCGCTCGTCCGCCTTGCCCGACGATCGGCTTGCCGAACATGCCGACCGCCAGTTTGCGGCATTGATCGAAGTAGATATCCAGAACCAGCCCAAGCATCCGACGACCGGCTTCGAGCGCGCCCGGGTCGCCCGAGGCCGCTCGCCGGGCCTGGGCCATCAAATACATCCCCATCATCCAGTTCGTGTTTTCGTACTGGTGCCACAACAGGTTCGGTCCCGCGCCGGCGTACGGTGGCCGGGTGTAGTCCGCTTCAGACAGATCGCTCTGCTCAAGCGGACGTCCCGACTCATGGATCGCCATCATCAACAGACCGTCGTCGTCTCGAAACGGCCCGTCAAGCAGCCGCTGAAACTCGCCGGCGCGGGATACGAGCGATGTCAACTTACCAATAGACATCGTGAACCGACCCTGTG
>JBBQQZ010000057.1:0-13823 GCA_038215325.1 Tepidisphaerales bacterium
AGTGAGGATGGCAGCGCATCTCGCCGGGCAGCGGAAACAGGCTCATGTCGCCGGACGCTTGTGAAACTTGATGTGGTCCTCGCCGCTGATCTTCGGGCGTTTGCCGTAGCGCGTGCCTTCGCCGGTGTCCTGCGTGCGGTAGCCGGAGAGCGGGGTCTTGGCGGCCGGGCCTTCCTTTTGGGTCTTCTCCACCATCACCGCATCCGCGGGTGCCCACCAGTGCTTCTTGATCCCCTGCCGAACCTGCTTCACCGCCTCGGCGGGTGAATCGACGATGCGGAAAATGTCGGTGTCTTCGGCGTCGATGTATTTCGGAACCAGTTCGGCCTTCATCCAATCCACCAGGCCGCCCCAGAATTTGCTGCCGTAAAGAACGATGGGAAACGATTCGATCTTGAGCGTCTGCACGAGCGTGAGGGTCTCGAAGAACTCGTCCATCGTGCCGAATCCGCCGGGAAAGCAGATGAATGCGTCGGCGTACTTCACGAACATCACCTTGCGGGCGTAAAAATAGTGGAAGTCAAGCGACACGGTCTGGTAGCGGTTGCCTTCCTGCTCGTGCGGGAGGGAGATGTTGAGCCCGATGCTTTGCCCGCCGGCGTCGAACGCGCCTTTGTTGGCGGCTTCCATGATCCCGGGCCCGCCGCCGGTGATGACGGCGAAGTTGTGCTTGGCGAGCAGGCGCGAGGTTTCGACCGCGGCCTTGTAGTCGGGATGATCCGGCTTCGTCCTCGCCGACCCGAACACCGACACCGCCGGCCCGACCTCGGCCATGACTTCAAAGCCTTCGACGAACTCCGACATGATCCGGAAAATCCGCCAGCTCTCCCGCGCGTCCGGCGCCGTAGCGTCGGCGATCTCTCTGCTCTTTTTGCTCATGGCTCCGAGTGTACGCCACACAGTGCGGCCAACAAAACCGGGGAATCAGGTCGTCAGCAGCGGCGTTGTCCGCACGATCGTCTCCCGCACGCAAGACGCGCTGTGGCGGAACAGCGCCTCCTCCTCGGCGCTCAACTGCGGTTTCATCCGCATGTGTACACCCTGCCGACCGACCACGCACGGCACGCTCAGGCAGACGTCTTCGACGCCGCAGTATCCTTGGATCAGTACGCTGACCGGCATCGTGAACCGCAGATCGCCCGCGATCGATTGCATGATCAACTGCACCGCCATCGCGACCGCGTAGTTGGTGTAGCCCTTCACGCGAAAAACCTCCCACGCCGACTGCTTGGCCTCTTCGATCATGCGTTGGCGTGTGGGCGTGGCGTCGATGTGTTCGCCCCCGGAGTGGGCAATGGAGAGGGCCGCGAACGCAGAATCGCCGTGCTCGCCGAGAACGTAGGCGTTGAGGTCGACCGCATGGATGCCGATCTGATCGCTCAGCATCTCGCGAAACCGCGCCGAGTCGATGAGCGTGCCCGTGCCGATCACGCGTTGCCAGGGGAGTTTCGTGAGCGTCAGGAGGTGATGGCAGATAACGTCGTTCGGGTTGGTGACGTTGATGATGATCGCACCCGGGCTGAGCGCCGCGATTCTCGGCATCAATTCGGCGATGAGGCGCGTGTTGCCGTTCGCCCACTCGCGCCGGTCCTGATCGGCAGACTTGGTGGGCACGCCGACGCACACGATCAGCACGTCGCTGCTGGCGGTGTCTTCGATCGAGCCGTCACGAACTTGCACCCGATGCGGCACAAACGCCACCGCCTGCTGGATATCGATCGCATCCGCCCGCGCGATCTCTCGCGTGCGGTTGTACAACACCAATTCACTCGCAAGCCCCTCGCGCGCCATGACGAACGCGACCGTAGAACCGACTTTGCCGATGCCGATGACCGAAACCTTCATGCACCCGATGATATCGGGAGGAATGACGAACCTCGAATGACGAACTTGGTCGTTCGTCATTCAGCTTTCGACATTCCTTCAATATCCGCCGCCTTTTTGGGGGTCGGAGGGCTCATCGTCGTCGTCAACCAGGTTTGGATCCGCCAGCGCGCAGCCGAGCAGGCCGTTGTTCATGACTTGGATCATCTTCGCGATCCGTTTGTACTCCGCCGACCGCTCGTCGGCGGGCAGCAGCGCGGCACAGGGCGTGCCGAAACGGGCCTTGGCGAACGGCAGGTGCGTGTCCCCGCGGGCGAGGATGTGGCTGCCATTGGTCATCCCGATGATCGGGTCCTTGGTCGTGACGGTACCGGCGGTTTCCGGGTGGTCGTCCGCACCCCATTGCGTGAACGATCGAGCGTTGGAGTAGTGGCCTACAAAACTGCGGCGGAACCTGTCGCTGGTCCAGTTCTTCTTGCTGCGGTGCAGGACGTGGCCGTTAAAGAACACAACGTCACCGGCCTTGGCGCTCACCAGCACCTGGTCGTACTTGTCCGCCACGCGCGTAAGCATGTTCTTTTCGTCATCCGGATCGCTCACGCCTTTCACGTACTGGATATCGCCGACGATCTTGTCGCCGAACCCGTACGCCACCTCCGGACAAGGCGGATAGATCGGCTCGACGCCGCTGCCCTTGGCGAACCACATCGCGCCGTTCTGCTCGTCGCAGTCGTCGATCGCGATCCAGGCGCCGCAGAGCGTGTCCGGCGCGGTGGGGATGTAAAAACTGTCCTGATGCCACCCCTGCCCCGGTTTGCCCGGCGGCTTCAGGAACAGCATCGTCTGCATCGCCATCACGTCCGGCCCGATCAGCACTTCAAGCACGTCCAGCACGCGCGGGTGCAGCATGTACCGTTCGTGCAGTTCAAGCTTGCGATGCAGCATGTGGATGCGAAGGAAGAACTGCGCCTTCTCCGTCGGCGACAAATGCTCCGGCGGCGATTCCAATCCCTGCACGGTGACGCCATGATCCTTCGACGGGTCGCGATCCTTCATCTGCTGGCCGCGCTGCTCGGGAAGCTGGCCTTGCATCAGGTCCTCGGTGTGCTGCTTCAGTTCCGCCACCTCCTCGGTCGAGACCAGGTTCCGCACGACGAGAAATCCGTCGCGTCGGAACCGCGCGTACTCCTCGATCGAGACCTGGTACCGTTCCGCACGCGGGGCGGCGGCGCGGTGTGCGTTTGACTCAGCCTTTTCAAGAACTTCCATGGACATGCGTGTCATCCTCGTGTTTGCGACGCCGAAACCCTCGGGCAACAACGTCAATCATTCTAGCATGCGGCATTTCGCCACCCATGCTCAGCGATGGCCACGTTATGCCTGGAATTAACCTGCTAAGGTCCCGACAACCCGCATCTACGGACTGCCGGACCGCCTCAGCAATCGCGGCAAGGGCGGTACACCGCCGGCGCGGATGCGGGAACGGGTTTGCGTGGGGGTGTCGCCGAACGCTTCTTTGAATCGCCTGGCAAAATGGAACTGGCTGGCGAAGCCGCACATTTCCGCCACCTGCCCGATCGAGCAGTTCGATCGCGACAGCAGCACCACCGCGCGGTCCAGCCGCGCCAGGCGCACGCATTCCATCGGCGAGAGGTCGAGCGTCTTCTTGAACACGCGGCAGAGGTGTTCGGGCGTGACGCAGGCGACATCCGCCAGGTCATCCAGCGCGATCGCGGCGGCGGGGTCGGTTTCAAGGGTTTTGTGCAGATGCGCGATGGCGCGGTCGACCGGATCAGGCGGCACGTCGGCGGGAAGGTCGAAGGTGGCGCGCTGGCCGGTGATGAAGATACGGAGCATCGTGCCGATCGTCTGCCGCAGCATCTCGGCATCCCCACGACCGGCCCAGGTGAGCAGGTGCTGGAAGAGCGGAACCAGCACATCCCCCTCCATCCGCTCGACCACCACCGGCCACTGCTGCGGCCTGCCCCAGTCGGCGGGGATCGATTTCATCTCAAAGTGGAAATAGGCGTGCCGCGTCCTTCGATCTGGATCCCACCGAAAAAAGTCCGTCACCCCCGGCCGGCACAGCACGATCGACCCTTCCGGTGCCGCATGCACCCGATCCTCCTGCCGGAACTCCGCATCCCCTTCCACGACCCACACGAACTCCCAATCCCTCATCCGCCTCGGCCCAAACGTGGCCCCCGGCGGATAATTCGCCAGGCCGTGGCCGGTGGGACCGGTGATTTGGAGGGGAGTCGATGCCGTCATGCGTCGGCGGGATAGTAATGCCGCCGATTCGAGGACGGAAATCAGCCGGCCTTCTTCGATCTCCGAACCACCGTCAGATCCAGCGCTTTCATGATCGCGTCGATGTACTCGAGCCCGATCGAGCGCTGGCCGCGAAGAAATTCGTAGACGGCGGACTGGGTGATAGTCGGACAGTGCTTGTGCGCCCGCATCCAGAGGCCGTATCCCGAAAGTTTCTGGTCGTTAAGCTCGGCGACGATGAGCCGACGGAGCATTTGGCCTTGTGAAAGGAGCGGGCTGCTGTCTTTATCACGTGGCACGTTTGCAGTCACGCGACCTTCGATTTCACGCAGCCGCGCCACCGAAGCAGGATCGTAGCGGCTCCATACCTGTTCAGCCGTTGTCTTGACTCTAACCACGGTCCTGGAACCGTTGCTCGTACCGCCTGCGCTCGCGAGGCGTGGCGTAGCGGGCGCTGACGAGGCGCGTTTCGATACCTTCGACGTCGAAACGTGGCGTCCAGACAATTTGGAGGACGATCGATCGGTCGAACGGGTCGGAGCCGTACGTGATCCAGCGGTCTTCGGCTTCGTCACTGTGCTTTTCGTCGAACTCTTCATCGTGAAAAATCTCGAAAAACGGGTCCGAAAGAACTACCGCAGCGGCCTCGAAGCTTACGCCATGCTTACGCAGATTCTGGGCACCCTTGCCTACATCCCAGTCGAACCGCTCATGCTTGGTCATAACCCCATTCCCGCAGACAGTTTACCACCGCGTTCGAGAGGAGCAACAAGATTCCAGGTCGCCAACATTTGGCTAGCTGGTCGACCGCTAGCTGCGGCTTCGCAGTTTCTCGCCGATCTCCTCCAACCACTCCGCCGGCGGTAAGCCGTACGGGCGGAATTTTTCCATCACACCTTGTTCCTCGCTATACGCCAGTGCGCGGAAGAAGCCGAGTTTGTTGGCGACGGGGGAGTCGATGAGGTTGCTGGAGTCGTTGCTGCTCATCTGGAAGAGGATGCGGTTGTCGAATTCGCGCATGAGGCCGCGATCCAATGTGCGTTCGATGCTGGCGAGCGTATCGACCCATGCGATCGTGTGGATGCCGTAGTTGGGGCCTTCTTTCAGCAGTTCGACAAACTGTTTGGACGCCGACGCTTTCTTCGGTTCGTCGCTCATGGAGAAGCTGAATTCATCATCGCCTTTGCGTAGGCTGCGGTAGCGTTGCAGGCCGTTGATGAGGAGGAAGATGGCCGGGTGGTTGCCCTCCTCATCCTGGCGGCGTTTGAGTTCGTCGGCCAGTTCGTTGATGGCGTTTTCGACGTTGCGGTATTCGATCTGTTTCAGTTCGTTCGGCATCGCCTCCAGCGCCTTGGGCATGTGGCCGGCGAGGAACGAATCGGTCGGCGTACCGTCGAGGAGGATGAAGCTGGCGCGATCGGGCGGCAACTGGGCGGCCAGGGAGATGGCGCTGGCGACCATCGTGCTCATCGCCTGCTCGTCCTGCTGGCCGACGATCAGCACGTTCGACCCGGACTGGCGGCGGAAAAGGACCGAGGTCGGTTCCTTGATCGCGACCGGATCGCCCAGCCACGCCTTGGGCACGCTTACGGCGTCGGTCGACGCGATGGCGGTGCTGAGCTGGTGATTCTTGCTGATGTCCGCCGGTGCGTTGCCTTCAAACACGATCGGCGGGATGACCGGGCGCTTGGTGCCCTGCTCGACGAGACGGGTGTTTACCTTCGCGAGAAACTTCTCGCGTTTACTATCCGGCAGCCACGCCACCTGGAACGGCGAGTTGTTCTCCACCGCGCCGCCGGCATCGTTGTAGATCGCTTCACCGGGGCGCGACAGCAATCGGGCGGCGGAATTGTTGTCGCCGAGGATGAGCTGGCTGTCGGCTTCGCTGCACTGTAGCGCAACGCGAATCGCCATCTGCCCGATCGTGGTGCGGGCCAGCGAGCCCGATCCGCCGATCGTCTGCGACCCGAGGAACACATGAATACCGAACGCTCGACCCTGGCGGACGAGGCGGTCGAGCAATAACTGTGCGTCCTGGGCCAGCTTGTCGTCTTCGGTGAAGAATTCCTGGAACTCGTCGATGATCAACATCACACGCGGCATCACCTGGGGATCTTGGGATTCGCGGTACGAAGCCAGATCCTGCACGCCGGCCTTGCGGTAGAGCTCGCCGCGACGCGATAGCTCGGCATCAATACGCTGGAGCACGCTGAGGCCGAATTCGCGATCCGATTCCACTGCGATCGCGCGGGCGTGCGGCAGTTGATAGTCGGCGTAGGTCTTGAACTCGACGCCCTTCTTAAAGTCGATCAGATAAAACTCGATCTCGTCCGGCGAATACCACATCGCCAGGTTCGTTACCATCGCGTGCAGCAAGGTCGACTTACCCGAACCAGTCTTGCCGGCCACCAGCGTGTGCTGGGCGACGCCCTTGCCACAACGAAAATATTGCAGCCTTGTAGCGCCCATGCGCCCCACCGGCACTGCGATTTCCTCGGCCGACGATTTGGTCCAGAACTGCTCGTACTTGGGCGCGATGTTGTCGAAATCGACCTCAACGCGATTCGCTTCCTTGGCCGCAGCACCCACCTGGTGGGCGATGCGAGAAAGCGTTTCGTCGTCCGGCGGCGTATCAAGCGTGAGGGGGAACTGGCTGAAGATTTCGTCCTTCCAGACCCATTTGCCCTGCTCGCGCACGATGTTCGCCGACGCGGCTTCGAGGTCTTCGATCATCATCTCCGGCGGCAGCGACTGGCGCACGTCACGCAGGATGAGCGTGTAGACGCCGCAGCGGGCACCCGTGCGCGCGATCGAGATCAGCCGCCGCCACGCTTCGCCTTCGAAGCCGTTGGGGAAATCAGCGATGACCAGGAATCGGTACGGCTCGGCCAGTTCGCCAGCCTGGGCGTTGTAGTCGTCGATGGTTTCAAATTCGTTGCGGAGATACTTCTGGATCACCGTCTCCATGTGCTCGGTGAGATCGGTGAGACGCTGATCGATCTGTTCGGGCGTGGTCCAGATGCGGCTGGTGACGAGCTGGTCGTCATGGTCGGCCAGGTGCATGAAGCCCGCGAACGATTGGCCGAGGCCGACGGGGTCCATGATCGTGAAGCGGGCGCGTCCCGGAGGGAGGGAGACGAGCAGCTTGGTCATGATCATTTGCAGCGCCCGCAGGCCTTCCTCGCGTCCGTCCGGGTCGGTCTGGATGAGGACGGACGCTTCGCGCGGGAATGCAAGCAAAGTCGGCACGGCGAACTGGTCGGGCAAGGCGAGTTGGAACGAACCATCCTTCGGAATGCCGGCCGCGATCTTCGCCATATCGATCGCCATGGAACCGAACGACACGGTCTCGGGGAACTCGGTCGGGGCTTTCCAGTTGCGGTCGATGCCGGCCCAATCGGTGCGCAGCTTGCTGGTCGATTGCGTCTGGCCGATCGGTGCCTGAATGCTTTTCAAACCGTCGTGCCATCGCTTCTGTAATGCCGCGCGGCGTTCCTGGTACTGCACGACCAGTTGCTGCGAATCGACCCCGAACTTTGATTTCAGCTTGCCCTGCTCATCGACCACCCGGCCGGCGGATTCGTGGAGTTGGCGCTCTTTCCAGGCCGTCAGCTCCTGCTCCTGCCGGCGGCGGACTTCCTCGATCCGTGCGGCGGCCTGGGTCTGCTCGGCTTCGATCGACTTCAGGTGCAGATCGCGCTGAAGCTGCGCTTTCTGCTGGATGGGCGTGAGTTGCTGCTTGGCGCGATCGACTTCGAGATTGCGTTTGTCGGTCGCGACCTTGATCGCCGCCCCCCGTGCCCGGCCGGCGTTTTCGTAGACGACGGCGCTGGCGATACGCGTGTCGGCGATTGCGGCGCGCAGCGGCGTGTACGTCTTCTTCACCTGAGCGTTGGCGAGCAGTTTCAGCGCAACGCACAACACGATCGATACCACGAATGCGCCGGCGACCGGATAGATCAGCGCGTTCCACTGCGGTTCAAGCGTGTCCAGCCGGTACTGCACCACTGCCGCCGTTCCGGCGCAGACCAGCAGGATCAACAAGACCGGCCAGAGCCCCGTGAACAATCGCGCGAAGCCGAGCCGGCGCAGCTTGGCGAGCAGCCGATCGACATTCGCTCGCTGCTCCGCGAGCACGGCGTCGGCGGTTTCGACGATGGTTTCCGGGAAGATCGACGGGTTGTCGGCGGGGATGGGCGTGATGCCGTAGTTCTGCACCAACGCGACGACCTTCGCTTCGGTGTCGATCATCGCCTCGCTCAGGTCCGCGTGGCGCTCGCCGTCCTTGCGGTACGCCTGCGCCGCCTGCAACTCGGCGGCTTCCAGCACGCTATCGGCGAGCCACGAGGCCTGGTCGAAGCGCTTTTTTAAGTCCGACTTGGCAGACTCGTACTCCTTGGTGATTTTCGCCAGCTTCTGGGCATACTCGGCGTTGATCTTCGCCAGATCCTGCGCGTGCGTCGTGAGGATCGCCTGGGCCTTTTCTTCGTTCTTCTCGTCGATCTGCCGGCGGATTGCTTCAAGGCGGTAGTCGAAATCGCGGGTCTGGCGCTCGAACTTCGCCTTGGCATCGGTGGCGGCCTCGCGATGCTTGGCCTCAAGCTCAGCTTCGAAGGTGGAGAGCTCGCGCGACAGCATCAACAGATCGCGCAGCGCGTTGCGCTGCACGCCGCGCGGGGTTGGCACGGGCGGCGTTTCTTCGAACGAGTCGGACGTGGGCGTTTGCAGCATCGTCAATGGTGATCATTGCCGACTGCCGATTGCCGATCGTCGAATGAAGAGGTGGAACCGCAGATTACGAAGATTTCGCAGATGAAGAGCCCATGCTTTAATCTGCGTAATCTGCGGTTTGTCCTATCTTGCTTCATTCGGCAATCGGCAATGGGCAATGGGCAATCCTTTCATTTGCAGTCCCGATCCACGCGCGACAGCACCTGGGCCATCTGGTCCATCGCCGATACCGCCTGGCGAAGCGCCTGTTCCAGCGGATCGAGATAATTCTTGCCGAAATCCTCGGCCACTTCATCCGACCAGTCCTGCTTCGTGGCATCCCACTTCAGCAACAGATCCTTCATGGATTTATTGAGATTGCCTCGACCTTCGTACAGACCCATTATTTGCTCTCAGGTTGAGTGTCCGTGGGGGCAGAATCGCTTATTTCGTGCTTCTTCGGCTCGTCCGTCTTCACGTCGGCGTCGGGCTCGACAGCTCGTCTCATGGAGCCGTCTCCATCGGTGCCGGCGGATCCGGTCGAATCGGAAGTCACTTCGCTTTCCGCCATCACCGGGCCGGCGGCGACGTAGCGTTCGAGCTGGCCGACCACGCGATCAAGCGTCGCGATCGCGTTGGGCATGTCCGACGCCAGCACTGTCGCCAGCCGCTGCACCCCGCCGCGGTACATCAGGTGCTCGCGCTGGAGCTGTTTCGCGTGCCGACGCGTGTTGGCAAGTTTCGTTTCCGCCTCGTCGAGGATCAGCTTGCACTTCTTCAGGTGCTTTTCTTCGTCTACGGTCGATTGCGTACGGCCCATCGCGTCCTTGAAGATGCGTTTCTGCCTCACGGCGTCTTTGGCGCGGTTGACCTCTTCGGTCCACTTACGGATCTGCATCGACCAGAACTGATCCTGTTCCCCTTCCAGCCAACCGATCTTGCGCGTGACTTCACCTTCGCTGTCGGTCATCGCGACATTTGATGTCTCGACGAACTTCACCATCGCCGCTCGGAAGCGGCGGATGGAGTCGATGTCGTGAACGCGTGCGGCTGTGGCCATGGGGGTTTCCGTTGGGCCACGGGTGTAAACCCGTGCGTTGTCTTTGGCGTCGTTTGAAGACGCACGGGCTCACGCCCGTGGCTTCGGGGCAGTCTATCGCTGTTTCAAGTACTCCTCGATCAACGTCGCTTTCTTGCCCAGGAACGACACGTGCTCGTGCGAATTCTCCAGGAACCCGCCCAGCACTTTCGCGGTTTGTTCAAACGCTTCGGCGAACTTACGCTGTTCCTGATCTCTCCAGTTCTGTTCCAAACCGCGCATCTTGGCATGCAGGCTGCTAAGCAGCCCTTGGAGATCATTATTAAAGCGATTCAGGTCTTGAGCGAATCGTCTGAGTTCGGATGGGTCGACATTGGCTTTGGACACGCGTGGGCCTCCTGAAGTTCTTCCCGTCAGTATAGTCTTTTACGAACCAAGAACCCGCTTCGTTCAACGAAAAAGCCCACGGCATCGCCGTGGGCCTTCGATTTTACGTTTTTCACCGTCGGACCAGGGCGATTACCACGCGAAGTGGGCGAAGGCCTTGTTTGCCTCGGCCATGCGGTGGGTCTGCTCGCGGGTCGTCATGGCTTTGCCTTCCTTCTTGTAGGCGGCCAGAAGTTCCTCGGCGAGCTTCGACGCGGTCGAGCGGCCGCCTTCCTTGCGGACGGCTTCGAGGATCCAGCGGATGGCCAGCGACTGCTGACGACGCTTGTTCACCTGCATCGGCACCTGGTAGTTCGCGCCACCGACACGCTTGGACCGCACTTCGACGTACGGCTTCACGTTGTTGATCGCGGTTTCGAACACTTCCAGCGGCTGGGCGTCCTTCAGCTTCTTCTGGATCTGTTCCAGGGCGTCATAAACCACACCTTGCGCGACGGACTTTTTGCCGTCCCACATCAGGCAGTTCACGAACTTGCTGAGGAGCTTGCTGTTGAACCGGGCGTCCGGCTTCAGGATATCTTCGCTGGCAGTGAATTTCTTGTAGGCCATATCAGTTTACGCTTGTTTCTTGAGCCACCAGATGCTTACGACAATGAGACCAACCAAAATCAGACCCGAAACAACCAGGCTGCGGTAACTCTGGGCGAAATCGTCAACCGTTGCGGATTGAACGTCGGCCAGCGTGGGCAGCATGGTCGCCTCTTACTTGGGCTGCTTCGCCCCGTACTTGCTGCGGCTGCGTTTGCGGCCGTCGACGCCGAGGGTATCCAGCGCACCACGAACGATGTGGTAACGCACACCCGGCAGATCGCGGACACGCCCGCCACGCACCAACACAATCGAGTGTTCCTGTAGGTTGTGCTCTTCGCCGGGGATGTAAGCCGTAACTTCCTTCCCGTTCGACAAACGCACGCGGGCGATTTTACGAAGCGCCGAGTTCGGCTTCTTCGGTGTCATCGTCTTGACCTGCACACACACACCACGCCGCTGAGGCGACTGCTCCAGATCCTTGTTCTTCTTGATCGGGGGCAACGGCTTCCGCGGGTTCTTAATCAACTGGTTGATCGTCGGCATCAGCAACCTTCTCTAACGCAAAATAACCTCTCCGACGAGCCTCCTCGCCGTAGAGAGTCGAGCAATATAATCCCAAAGGTTAGGTCTTTGCAAGTGATGCGAGTAAAAAGTACTGAGTGGAAAGTACTGAGGACTTAGAGAAAGCGGGAATTTCGCCTATTTTCCTCAGTCCACAGTCCTCAGTTCTCAGTCCTTTCCCCCCAGTCCTGAAAAGACAATCGCCCCGGAAGACGACCGGGCGACGACGGCACAGAACCGGGACCGTTTATGGCTGCTTCCTCTCGGACCTGACCAGGTTCACGGCCGACCCTTGCATCGGCCCGGCCGTCACCCGGGGCGACGGTCGGTAGTCATGTAATGATACGGTGCTCCGGCGTAAATTGCTATCGCACACGCTCCGGGCGGTCGCTGGCGTTTATCGGACGCGCATTGCCCAGTTCGTAAGGCTCCGTTCATCAATCCCCAGAAGCAATGCGCCGATGAAATACAGGAGAGCCCTAAACAGATGCCCCTGAATTGCCGTCGACAATCTCGCTCAGGTCACACGCTGATCTTCGCCACCTTCGCGATTTCCGCGCTGGCGGGAATGACGTCGTTGGCGGTGGACTGGGGACGTGTGTTGGTGGCGAAAAGTGAACTTCAGGCCGCTGCGGACGCTGCGGCGTGTGCGGCGGTCGTGAAGATCGGCTCCGGCGTCAACACCGCCATCTCCGAAGCAAAAGCCGCCGCCGCAGAAAACCAGATCGAGAACACGTCCCTCACGCTGCTCGATTCCGACATCGAGTTCGGGATCTGGGACGACGACGACCGCACGTTCGCCGTCCTCAGCGGAGCCGACCGCGCCACCGCCGACGCAATCCGCATCCGCGCCGTGCGCACCAGCGCGAGAGGCAACGCCGTTCCCCTTCTCTTCGCCCGCATGATCGGCCGGGCCTCTCAGGACGTGACGGTCTATGCTACAGCATCCCTGTCCGACGTCAGTTCCGACGGATTCGTCGCCGCAGCCGCGAAAGCGATCTCCGGCAAGGCAAGCCCCTGGAACGCCGGCCTGCCCGACGGCATCACCTGGGGCGAATACAACGACACCACGCCCAACTGCTCGCCGGTACAAGTGACCGAAATCCCGATCACCCCGGGACAGGCCTACGTCTTTCGCGGCGGCACGGGTACCACGCAGTTCGGTGGCGGAACCAGCGCGCCGATCACGCTGGAAGGGGATACGAGCTGGATCCTCGATCAGTCGGCGCAGCACAACATCGCCCGCTGTCGGGCGCCGGCGCACGCGCTGATGGGCGTCTTCCTCACCGACGCCGATCCGCGAACCACCTCAACCCCAAACCAAACCAATTACACCAAGTTCGGCAAACGCAATTTCGGTACGCTTCGCCCGAAGAGCAAGCAGGTGTTCTTCGTTGGCGACGGCAAGAAAAGCGACGGCACGTATCAGAAGTTCGTCGCCCCCACGGGCGCGACGCGGCTCTTCCTCGGCATCATGGACGAGCGCGGCCGATGGAGCGACAACTCCGGCACGATCAATGTCGAAATCGGCTACCCCGAAGGCGAAGCCCCCAACGGGCAGACCGCCGCGTCCGGTTCCACCCGCATCGTCGACTGATCCAAACCCCAAATCCCTGCCGCTACGCCAACCGACCCGCCGCCTCGGCCGATGCCGGGTCGGTCACCAGCGTCGCGACAAACGCCTGATTCTCGGGGTCCGGCAGTGGCATATATTTGCCCGATGCTTCGCAGATGAGGATCCCGCCGGCGTGGATCGTTCCGGTGGTGGTGATCAGCCGCGACCGCGCCGTGACAATACGGCCTTCGATCTGCAACAGAGACCCCACCCGCCCCGGCGATCGGTACCGAATGTTCAGCTCCGCCGCCAGGCAGAAACGCTTTCCTTGCCAAGTGGCGCACCAGACCATGATCTCATCGAGTACCGTCGCCAGCGCCCCGCCGTGTACGACGCCGGTGAAACCGATGTGGTGTCGGTGGGGGATGAATTCCGCAGTGACGATGCCGGTCGCGTCGTCGACGAAACTGGTGAGCTTCAAACCGACCGGATTGTCGCTGCCGCAAACGAGACAGCCTTGCGTGCGTGGGAGTTGGAGTCGTGCCATTTCCCAAGCATAGTGCCGCCCAGCAGCGGTTGTGAAGTCCCCCATCGATAGATTTGCAGCACGCCCCGACACGCCACATCACCCGTTCCGCCGTCGCGATCGGAGTTTGAATCCGACTGTCATCCAGATGCCTTCGCCGTGAGTGAAGCGGCTACGCCGCTTTCTGCTGGCTTGGATTCGGATTGAAGACCTTCACGCGGTTGCGGCCGGTGTGTTTGGCGTTGTAGAGCGCGAGGTCCGCGGCCTTGATCATGTGGGATAGCGTCTTCAGTGGCGAATCCGGTTCCCAACTCGCCACGCCGATGCTGGCGGTGACGGTGAGCTTGAGTTTATCGTGT
>JBBQQZ010000058.1:0-13781 GCA_038215325.1 Tepidisphaerales bacterium
TTCCTGAGCGGGCTTTTCAAGGCCGGCGTCTTCGGCTGCGTCCTCAGCCTCATCGCCTGCCACCTCGGCATGAACGTCGAAGGCGGTGCCCAGGGCGTCGGCATCGCCACCACCAAAACCGTCGTCTACACCATCGTCGCCTTGACCTTCATCGACCTGGGCTTCACGGCCGTGTTCTACTTTTTGGGGTGGTGAAGAAAGGAGCCGCAGATGGACGCAGATGAACGCAGATATAAAGAAATAACACATCAGATCATCGGAGCGGGGTTTGACGTCTCGAATGAACTGGGTGTCGGATATCTTGAGAAAGTATACGAGAATGCGATGTTTGCGGAGTTGTGTCTCCGCAAGCTTAGTGTTCGCCAGCAGGTTCCTATCACCGTGCGATACAAGCAGATCGTTGTCGGCGACTATGTCGCGGATCTGGTGGTGGAGGATCTCGTTCTTGTTGAACTAAAACACGTCGAAAGTCTTGACGACGTTCACCTTGCCCAGTGCTTGAACTACCTGAAAGCAACGGGCCTGAGGGTATGCCTCCTCATCAACTTCGGAAAAGAGCAAGTCGAATGGAGACGCGTCGTTCGCGATTTCTGATGTCTTATCTGCGTTTATCTGCGTCCATCTGCGGCTAACAACATATGACCGATCTCGCCATCAAAGTCGCCAAAGCAACGAAGATCTTCGGCACGCGGACCGTGCTCGATGCGATCGAGCTGGACGTCAAACGCGGCGAAACGCTCGTCATCCTTGGCGGGTCCGGGTCGGGTAAATCCACGCTCCTGCGCATGATGATCGGCAGCATTCCGATCGACGGCGGGGACATTGAGGTCATGGGCAAGTCGCTCTGCAAACTCACGCCCACTGAGCTGGACGACTACCGCAGGTCGATCGGCGTGCTGTTCCAGTCCGGCGCGCTCTACAACTCGATGAGCATCGCCGAGAACGTCGCGCTCCCGCTGCGCGAGCACACCGATCTGCCGGAAGAAACGATCGAAATTCTCGTCAAAATCAAGCTCGAACTCGTCGGCCTGCGCGAGCACTCCACCAAGCTCCCCTCCGAAATCTCCGGCGGGATGAAAAAACGCGCGGGCCTCGCGCGGGCGCTGGCGCTGGACCCCAAAATCCTCTTCTACGACGAACCGTCGGCGGGCCTCGATCCGGTCACCAGCGCGGAGATCGACGAATTGATTATTCAGCTTAATGAAGTGCTCGGCGTAACCAGCGTGGTGGTGACGCACGAGATGGATTCGGCGTTCCGAATCGCCGACCGAATGGTGCTGCTGGACCGCGGAAAGTTTATCGTGTCCGGAACGCCGGACGAAATGAAAAACAGCGTCGACCCCCTCGTCCGCCAGTTCGTCCACGGGCTGACCGAAGGCCCGCTCACCGAACGCAGACGCACCGGGTCGTACGAGAGTGATCTGTTGATGGAAAACCTTTAGGAGAATGTCGAGTGTCGATGACGAATGTCGAATGATTCGACACTCGACATTCGACATTCGACACTGCTTGTATGGCGAATGACCGAAACTCCCTCAAAGCCGGCATCTTCATCGTCGTCGCGATCGTTCTCGGGGTCGTCATCCTCGTGGCGATCAAGGGGACGGGGTCGATGTTTAATCCGATGCGCGACCTCACCGTCGCGTTCGACCTCACCGAAAACGTCGGCGGACTAAAGGTGGGCGATACCGTCCGCGTCGGCGGCGTCGATCAGGGACGGGTGAAGAATATCCGCTTCGTGGAAAAGGATGCCGATCGCAATTACCCGCATTTTGAGGTCGATTTCACCCTGCCCACCAAGTACGACGTTCGTCGTGACGCGACAGTGCAGGTGGAGCAGGGACTGACCGGCACGTCGAACCTCAACATCAGCGCCTTCGGCGCTGCCGCCGGGATCAAGTCGGGGGAAATCCTTGACGGCATGGGCAGCGCCCTGGCGGATTTCTATGCGATCGCGCCCGAGGCCAAGGAGCTGGTCTCGCGCGTCACCGGCAAAATCGATCCGGGCTACGCCAAGTACGAAACCGTCATGAGCAAGGCTGAGGCGACGCTCGCCAAAGCCGACAGCGCCCTCGCCACCGGCGACGCCGCGCTCGCCAACGCCCGCGACATCCTCGGCGACACCAAAACCGACATCCGCGGCACGATGGCGAACCTGAACGCCGCCACCGGCACGCTCAAGGAACGTCTCCCCGCCGCGTTCGCCAAGGCGGAGGAATTTCTCGACAAGACGACCAAGACCGTCGAAGGTGCCAAGGGGACGCTGGAAGACCTGCGCCAGACCGCCGCCAACACCAAGGACGCGACCGCCGAGGCCAGGTCGCTGCTGGTGCGCAATCGCAGCAAGATCGACAACATGATCGCGAGCCTGCGCGGCACGAGCACCAACCTCGAGAGCGCCAGCGCCGAGATCCGCCGCAGCCCCTGGCGGTTGCTCTACCAGCCGAAGGCGGACGAGTTGTCGAACCTGAACATCTACGACTCGGCGCGCGAGTTCGCCAGCGCCGCCACCCACCTCAACGACGCCGCCTCCGCCGTCCGCGACGCGACGCAGGACCCGACCATCACCCCCGACCAGATGAAGGCGCTGCTGACTTCGCTCGACGCATCCTTCGCAAAGTACAAGGACGTCGAGACCAAATTGTGGGACGCGGTGAAATAGCGCCGTACACCGCAAGTTTTTTCTTGCCAAACGCCGATGTTATAACTATTGTTATACCATCGGAGCGTTTTCCATGATCCAACTCACCGTTCGCAAAGTCGGCAACTCCCTGGGCGTCATCCTGCCGCAGGAGGCGTTGGCGCAGCTCAAGGTCGAGGAAGGGGATAGCATCACGCTTACCCCTTCGGTGGGCGGTTTCCAGGTCCATGCTGGCGACCCGACCTACGACCGCGCGATGGCGATCGCTGAAGAAGGCATGCGCCGCTATCGCAACACGTTAAGAGAACTGGCCAAGTAGCGACACACACACACACTGCGTTTTGGGGTGTAGCATGACAGACGATCCCATCTGGCTGACCAAGCCAATCATCGTGAGCATTCACGAGCAACTCATCGAACAGTTCGGCGGTCTCGGAGGCGTTCGCGACGACGGCCTGCTTGACTCGGCGTTGGGTCGGCCGCGCCACTTGTTCGCATACGGTTCGACCGATCCCCTCGACCTCGCCGCAGCGCTCGCGTTCGGCATTGCAAAAAACCATCCGTTCCACGACGGGAACAAACGCACCGCGTTCATGGCCGCGTACACTTTCCTTGGCTTGAATGGCTGGCAAGTCACCGCCACCGAAGCGGAGGCCACCCTCGCCACCCTCGGTCTCGCCGACGGGTCGATCGACGAGACCGGCTTTGCGGCGTTTCTGCGCGACCATTGCGAGCCGATCCCCAAACCTTAAGCGCCCGAGCACCTCGTGCGATCTTCCACTCGCACGGGCGACCGCTGGCGTCGATACGCAAGACCGTAATTTATCCTTGAACCCTCTGAATAACCCAGGCTGTCGCGCAAGTTGTCATCCTGAGGTACTCCGAAGGATCTTGTCGGCACGCAAAAGGCCAGCAAATCACGTAGTCGAGTAGATGCTTCGGGGTACCTCAGCATGACCTTCTGAAGATAATCAGGTTATTCAGAGGACTCCCTTACATAATACGAACCTGAAGGGAAAATACCCCGATTGCATTCAAAACTCGCTTCCGGTACGATCTTCGCCCCTTGCTGACGTGAATCCGTGTGGGTTTTCGCACGCTTGGGTGCTGTTTTGACACTGAAATTGAAGGTTTTGTCATGAAAAAGGGCATTCACCCCCGCTACCGTCCGGTCGTTTTCCAGGACATGTCGTCCCCGTTTTCGTTCCTGACGCGCTCGACGATCGAGACGAAGGACACCGTGAAATGGGAAGACGGTAAGGAATATCCGCTGGTGAAGGTCGACGTGAGTTCGGCCAGCCACCCGTTCTACACGGGCAAGCAGAACTTCCTGGACGTCACCGGCCGACTCGACCGCTTCGCCAAGAAGTTCGGCGGCAGCTACAGCTTCCAAAAGAGCACGACGAAGAAGTAAGCCTTCGTTTGCGATCTAGAACAACCCGACAGGGACGAGCCACGCTCGTCCCTGTTTGCTTTTGAGAATAACCGCAATGCTACGCATTGCGCGTCTTACCTCGCGCCGTGAGACAAGTCGGGGGACTCGCCACGCGCAGCGTTGCGGCTATGGGGCTTGCGTCAGTGTCTGCAAGACGCGAGGCTTCGATCGTCGCGCGATCGCGACCACGCCGGCGATCAACAGGACGGCCGTGGGGACGACGATCATGCGGGCCGGGAATGATCCACTGGTTGCGCTAATCGCGCCGAGCGCGGGCGAGACGATCGCCAGCGCGCCATCGGCGTCGACCGCCCGGCGGCCGAACTCGCGGGCGAGGTAGAGCAGGATCGGCGCGCCAGCGGTCAGCAGCAGCAGCACCGCATACATCGCCGCGCGCAGTGCGTCGATCCGCATCGCACCCACGATCGCGAACACGCCCAGCCAGAGCGCGACGATAACCATCACGCCGATCGTATCCAGCGCGGGTTTGCCCGAGAGCAGTGTTGCCAGCATCAACATCGGAACCGCGCCCGAGATCGCGAGCGCGTACGTGCGCCAATCGCACAGCAGCCCGCGTCCCATCGCGGCGGCAAGGAGGAGTTGGACGATCAGCACGCCGATCAGCGCCGAATCCTCCACCGGTAGCGGAAACTTCGCCGCCAACGGCACGCGGAACGCAAACAGCGCGACCGCGCCCACCTGCGCCGCCATCCAGAGCGCCCAGTTCGCGAACGAGGAGATTTGATCGCCGGACGCATTCATCTACGATCCCTCCGACATGGAAGCATTGCTCCGATTCTACAGCAAGACCTGGTGGCTGTGGCTGTTGTTCGTCATCGTATTTGCCCTGCTCGGACACTACGGTCCCACGCTGTTTTATCTCTTCATTCCCGGACTCATCGGCTACTCGATCTATTTCGGATTGATCCGCGGCAGCGAAGAGTGACGCCTACAGATGCTTCGTACGGCGAAACGTACCGGGGTTCAATATCATATCAGTTTTCGAGAGGCTGGTATGATAATTCGGTCGCGCTTCAATCGCGCAAAGTGCGACGCCCGACGAGGAGAACTCGCCGGGCGTCGCACTTTCTGAGATGGACGATCGTGGTGCTTACACCTCGACCGCGCCGCTGCTCCAGGCTGACAAGGACCGGGCGTTGCCCCAGTAATCGTTGAACACGCCGGCGTAGACCGTGCCGCTGCTGGCGGCGACGCCGCCGGGCGCGAACCTGGCACCGAGCGGGGTGTCCTGCTGGAAATCGGTCCCCACCTGCGGTCGGGCGTTCCACTCGGCGATGTTCTGGTAGTTCGCGATCGTGTTGGGGTCTCCCAGCAAGACGATCCCGGTGCCGCCTTCGGCGTTGTCTCGAATCCACTTGCTGACCGACGGGCTTGGCCAAACGTTGTTGCTGATCGTCTTGAAGCTGCTCAAGCTGCCGTTGACGACGTGAATCGCCGCGTTGCCGCGCTGGCCGATCATGAGGTTGTCGGCCTTGTAGATGTTGTTGACCAGCGAGATGCCCGACGAACTGCCTCCGACCTGTAGGAACCGGCCGTTCTCGCTGGTGTTGATGCCGGTGTTGCCGATGATGTTCAGGTTCACCACACCCCGGCGGTACGCGTTGTCGTAACCGTCGACCTGGATCATCGTGTTGTCGTTGTATTCGATGACGTTGTTCTTCAACATCAGGTTCTCCGCGCCGTGGGTGATGCGGAGCCAACCGTTGGCGACGTAGTTGGATTCAAACACGACATGTCGCAGACGCGATTCGGGCTTGTCCGTTCCGTCGGCACCGCCGAGCGGCCCGAGCTGATTGCCGTTGCTGAGCTTGTTGCCATAGACCGTGACGTAATCGGCTTTCTGGATGTTCAGCGAGTTCTTGTTGATCTCCCAACTGTAGATCGCGGGGTTCTTGTAGTCGCCGTAGGCGATCAGCACGTGCGAGGCGCCGAACATACGGATGGTGTGTTCATTCGCGGAGTTGACGACCTTGTTGCCCAGGATCACGAAATGCGAGCCCTCGCCCCAGACGAGATAGCTGCGCAGACCCCAGTTGAGCGGGGCTTCGCAATCCTGAATCAGCACGCCGGTCGGAATGCCGTTGGTTTGCACCGCGTAGCCGACGTTGAGGAACGTGCAGCCGCGGATGGTGTTGCCCGTTCCATTCACCTTCAGCGCGAACGGCATGCCGCTGCGGTTGCCGTCGGGCGTGTTCCAGATCGAGTCGAACGTGAGATCGTTCACCATCGAACCGATGACGTTCGATTCGATGCGGATGATGTGGGCGCTCACGCGGGCGCCGGCCCACTTGATGACCGGATCGGAGCCGCTGCCGTAGGCGCCCATCATCACGTTGGTCTTGGCGATGAGGACGGTTTCAGCGGCGTTGAAGGTGTCGCCGCGACGGAACAGAACTTCGACGTCGCTGCGGCCTTGCATCAGGTCGTAGGCCTTGGACCATGACTTGACGGCGGAGCCGGTGGAGGTGCCGTTGTTGGAGTCGCTACCGGCGGCGGAGACGAAAATCTGCGCGCGACCGGCGGCCTGGACGGTAACCGTGATCGCGGTTTCGGCGGACCCGCGTGCCTCGTTGGTGACCTTGAGTTTGACGGTATACGTTCCCGGCTTGTCGTAGGTGTGCCCGGCGTTAAAGCCCTTTAGCTTGTTGTACCGACCGGCCGAATCGCCGAAGTCCCATTCGTACTGGGCGGTGATCGGCGAGCCGGCACCGAGGATCGTGTTCGTGCCGTGAACGAAGACGGTCTGGCCAGCCTTGATGGTGGTCTGCAAGGCGAAGATGCGGGGCGAGGGCTTGGTTGCCGAGGAGTTCGTGGCGACGGTGGCTCCGGTGACCGTGCCCCCGGCGCTGGAGGCACCGTTCATACCGCCGCCGGTGTAGACGGGCGTCGAGCCCCCGTCGGCAGGGGGAGGGGTGGGCGTCGTGGGGGTTGTGGGGGTGGTCGTGCCCCCGCCGCTGGACCCGGTGCTGCCGCCGGTGATCGCGCCGGTGAGGGTGCCTTCGACGTTGACCTTGGTTTCGCCGAGGCGCTGCGAATCGAAATCCGCCCCGCCGTCGATGTAATCGGTTCCGTCGCCGCCGTCGAGCATATCGCGGCCACTGCCTCCGTAGAGGCGGTCGTTCCCGGCTTCGCCGAGGATCGAATCGTCGCCTGCGTCACCGTAGATGGTGTCGTGTTCGGTCCCGCCGCTGATCAAGTCGTTGCCCGATCCGCCGGAAATGCGGTCGTTTCCCGCACCGCCGGCGATGGTGTCATTGCCCGAGCTGGAATAGATGGTGTCATTGCCCGCACCAAAATCGACCGACAGCGGCTTGGTGACCAGCGAGCTGGTCTTCAGCAGATCGTTGCCCGTCCCGCCGATGAACTTGATATAGCTGATCGAGCCGACGGCGTACGACTGCGACGCCGTACCCGCCAGGATCGAGATGCTGGTCTTTGCGCTGTTGGTGGAGAGACTGAAGACGTTGGCGCTGGTAGTCGATCCGGTGACGGTGAGAACGCCGCTGGCGAGCCGGAAGGTCGCGCTCGCCGCCGCTTTCACACCGGGCTGGCCGGCGTAGGATTCGACGTCGCGGATGTACCCGCCGTTGACCGCCTTGTCGGTGCCCGGCCCGCCGTAGACGACGTTCCTGCCTTCGCCGCCTTCGAAGTAATCGTTGTCGAACTCGCCATAGAAGCGGTCAACTCCTCCGTTGCCGAAGAAGACATCGTCGCCGTACCCGCCGTAAACAGTCTCGTTGCCTTCGCCGCCGATGACGACGTCGTTGCCGTTCTGGGTGTAGATTGCGTTGTTGCCGGAGGTCTCGAAAACCTGGTCATCACCCGACCCGCCGATAACGGTGTCGTCGCCTGCGCCGGGGGTGATTTCGGCTCCGATGTAGACTTTCTTCGATACGGTGATGGCGTCGTTGAGGCGGCCGCCTTCGATCGTGATCGCCTTCACCTTGGAAGCGGCGAAGGTTCTGCGTTCCGCGTTAACCTTCACGCCATACGTCATACGGTCGGCCGACAGGTCAACCGAGATGCTGTTGTTGCGGGCTTCGCTACCACTGACGATAAGCTCGCCACCGGAGATCGTGCTGGAAAGCAGAGTGCGCCCTTCGAGGGTTTCGATGACACCTGTAATCGCGTCCTGGAAACGCTTGCGGTACACAGAATCAGCGTGTCGTTCAGTCGTCGCAGCTACCATTGCTTATTCCTTCCCGATCCTTACACCGTGGCTGAATGATCCCTGAAGGCGGGTCACTCCCTACGGGGGTGCAAGGCCGTGGTCTCGTATTTGTTGGACGGAACGACCGCAGACGCGGTCAGCCCAACAGGGGTCAAACTTCGTGGGGAAGACTGTCTTCCCCGCCTGACCGGAGGCCGGATCGGTCAGGTGAAGTTCTGTTTATGTGCATGTGTCGCCGTACTGCAAGTCTAATTCCGATAATCTGTGAAAAAAAACATGCTGCACGCGTTTCTAGCCGAAAAACGGCGATCTATTTCTGCTCGTGCGGCTGAGCCTCGTGCGGATTGTCGTTACGAGGAGGATTTCCAGGCACTCGTCCGGCCCTGAAAAGTGCGACAATTTGCCTCCCTGTCGCCACGTCAAAATAGGCTGACTTTTCCGCTTGCTCAAGCCGGCAAAACAGGTCGAATTGACGAAGTGATTCCGCCCGCGAATGAAGGATTACTCATTGCCCCACCCTCGACTGCGGCAGCAACCTACACCAGCGCCGTTGCGCGTTCCGCCGCCTGCAATAGCGGCGAGATGTACGCGCTTCCGAAATACTGCACGTTATTGATCATCGGGTAAAGCTGATAAATGGGCTTGCGGATGCGGTGGTAGTCGTCATCCAGCTTGTGCCCGGCGTGGTAGTCGCGGCGGAAGCGCTTGGTGCAGGTTTTGAACAGATCCAGATACGCCAGTTCGCACTCGGCGTGGCCGTAGCGAAGGCTGGGATCGAGCAGCGAACGGATGCGCCAATCGCCAGCGGCATCTTGGGCAACGAGGACGTTCTGGCCCCAGAGATCGCCGTGGCAGAGGCGCGGCTTGTCTTGGTGGACGAGGAACTGATCGAGTCGGCCATGCAGCTTTTCAATTTTCTTACGCACTTTGATCGGCAGGTCGTTCATCTGCTCGACGACCTGCACCGCGTGGTCGTACATCGATCGATAAAACGACGGCCAATCGGTGGTCTGGTGGTTGCCGGTGGCGTCGATCTTTCCATAGCTGTCGCGCGTGTGGGCGTGCAGTTTCAGCACCAGCTCCGCCAGTTCGTGCTGTAGCGCGTCGTACTGGTCGGCCGGGAGTTGCTTGTGCGCGTTGGCGAGCGTGATGCCCTCGACGTACTCCATGAGCACGAAGCTGTTCGGGTCGTCGAGGGATGCCGTATGCGCCGCGTACACCTCCGGGACGGGCAGGCCGAGCGATTTCAGGTGATGGAGTTGGAAGGCTTCGGTCTCGAGGTCTCGATTCACGCGATGCGGGGTGATTTTGAGGACCGCCTTGCGGAAATCGCCGGTGACCAGGAGCAGCGTGTTATTCACGCTGCCGCCATTGAGGGGGATGACTTCAGTCAACTCGGCCGGGTCGCCCGCCCACTCGCGAACAATCCGGCCCAAGGCCTTCCAGGAGATGTCTTCACCGCCTGTCATTGGGTGTGTTCTCCATGATGCTTCAATCGTCACGCGCCCCCCGCGCCGGATCAACTACAATCTGTGGCCGATAACGATCTTTTTTTCGCGGATCGGTAAATCTCATCTAAACGTGACGAAGCGAACGTGCGAAGAGAAACCGGGAAACGGGCCTGCTTCGCATCTTCGCCTCTTCGCGTTTAACCCTACAATCGCCCCACGATGAAACGATTTCTCGCGCTGATCGCGCTCATGCTGCCCGCCTGCGAGTCTCCGGGCTCGGACGCCCCCACCACGCGCCCGGCGGTCGGGACGATCCGGGACGACATTTACTGGCTCGCCGACGACGCCCGCGAAGGCCGGCTACCCGGCACCCCCGGAGCGGACGCCGCCGCGGATTACATCGCCAGGCGCTTCCACGACTTAGGCCTTGAACCCCTCCCCGCGATCGGGTCTTACCGCCAGACCTTCGACCTCCCCGGACCCGCCGCGATGGGGAAGGGCAACGATTTGTCGCTCAACAACGAAGCCCTGCGGCTGGATCACGACTACCGCCCGCTGGCGTTCAGCCCGACGGGATCGTTCGACGGCAAGATCGCGTTCGTCGGGTACGGCGTCGGTTCCAAAAAATACGACTACGACGACTTCGCCGGCATCGATCTGACCGACCGCGTGGTGGTCGCGATGCGTTACGAGCCGCACAACGACAAAGGCAAAAGCCGCTTCACCGGCGATGAGTTTTCCGACAACGCACCGATTACGAAAAAGGCGCAGGAAGCCCGATCGCGCGGCGCCAGGGCGCTATTGCTGGTGAATCCTGCGGAGAACCATGCGGACGATGCGCCGCTAAGGCCGTTCGTGTCGCTGGGGTCACGATTTGAGATCGCGGCGATTCCGGTGGTGTCGGTCACGCCTGAGCTGGCGCGCAAACTCATTGGCGGCAGGGATTTACTTGAATTGCAGCGGTCGATCGATCGGTCGGGCAAGCCCAACTCGTTCCTCGTCGATACCAATACCGCGCGCGGCAGAGTGGATCTGGAGGTGCAGCGGACGATCACCCGCAACGTCGTCGGCCTGCTGCCCGGATCGGGGCCGCAGAAGGACGAGGTGGTGGTGATCGGTGCGCACTACGACCATATCGGCCACGGCGCGTTCGGAAGCCGCAAGCCGGGGGAAAATCTCATCCACAACGGCGCCGACGACAACGCCAGCGGCACGGCGGCGATGATGGCGGTGGCAGAGGAACTATCGAAACTAAAATTGAACCGCTCCGTCCTCTTCGTCGCCTTCTCCGGCGAAGAATCGGGCCTGCTCGGCAGCGGATACTTCGTGAACCATTCGCCCGTCCCGGTGGAGAAGATGGTCGCGATGCTAAACCTGGACATGGTCGGCCGGGCGCGAAACAACATCCTGTCCGTCGGCGGTGGAGGGACGCGGGCGGCGTTTGCGCCGATGCTAGAAAAACTCGACCAATCCTCCCCGCTCGAATTCCGCAGCATCGGCCAAGGCGGCTTCGGACCCAGCGACCACCAATCCTTCGCGATGAAGAAAGTCCCCGTCCTCTTCTTCTTCACCGGCCTGCACGCCGAATATCACCACCCCGACGACGACGCGAAGCTGGTGAACTTCGACGGTGTGGCAGAGATCTCATACGTCGTCGCCACGCTCGCGGCCCAACTGGCCGAAGCGCCGCGCGAAGCGTACATCGATAAGTACGACGGCACAGGAATGACGACCGGTATCGACACCCCCGGATCGGCGACCCAGCCCGCAACGCAATCGACTCGCATGGGCCGCTCGTCGCTGGGCGTCATCCCCGACTACGGCTCCGACCAAAGCACCGGCGGCGTCCGCATCGGCGGCACCGTCCCCAACTCCCCCGCCGCCAGAGCGGGACTCATCGAAGCAGATGTATTGGTCGGCTGGAACGACAAGCCGATCGGCAACCTCTATGACCTCACCGACCTGCTCCGAAAATCCGACCCCGGCGACGAAGTGATCGTCCACTACACCCGCGCAGGAAATCGCGCGTCGGTCCGGGTAAGATTGGCCGAACGCAAAGGCATGAACTAGGGTTTGAATGGGACACAAATCGCACAGATGAAATACAGATCAATGCGTCGGATCGATACGTCGGAGTATCGTTTCGCCTTGAATTGATTCTTATCTGTGACATCTGTGACAGATCCGTGCAATCTGTGTCCGATCTAAACCACTGAAACGCAAACAACCATGAAACCAGCCATCATTATCGTCGATCACGGCAGCCGTCGGATGGAAAGCAATTTGATGCTCGAAGAAGTCGCGCGCCTGTTCGGCGAGCGGTTCTCGACTCATTACGACATCGTCGAACCGGCTCATATGGAGCTGTGTGAACCCTCCATCGCCACCGCGTACGCGGCGGCCGTCAAGCGGGGCGCGACGCGGATCACCTGCGTGCCGTTCTTCCTCAGCTTCGGCAAACACTTCACCCGCGACATCCCCTCCCTCCTCTCCCAGGCGGCGGTCGATTTTCCCGGCACGGCGTATCAGCTCGTCGAACCGCTCGGCATCGATGAACTGATCCTCGACCTGCTTCAGAAACGCGCCAGCGACTCCGCCGAGCTCGTCCTCAAATCCGGCCAGCCCGATCCCCGCATCGAAGGCCTCGAACCCAGCACCCGCCGCGAACAATGCACGAGCTGCCCTTTCAAACCGCAACCGGACGGGACGATCCTGGACACTCGCAAAGCGGGATAAATGGTTAGCCGCAGATGGACGTAGATAAACGCAGATGAAATGCGTTCAGCCACGAATCACACGAATAGGCCACGAATCAAAGGCATTTCCATTCGTGCTTCATTCGTGTGATTCGTGGCAAAACGTTTTCGGTCTGCATCCGCGTTCATCTGCGTCCATCTGCGGCTAAACTATTCCCATGCGAATTCAATTCCTCGGCGCCTGTCGTACCGTCACCGGTTCTTCGCACCTGCTTGAGATCAACGGCAAGCGCATCCTGCTGGATTGCGGGATGTACCAGGGCCGGCGCGACGAAGCGCGGTCGTTCAATTCGTGGATGCCGGAGGAGCTGCGGCATCTGGACGCGATCGTGCTGTCGCACGGGCATCTGGATCATTGCGGCAAACTGCCGGTGCTGACGAAGGCGGGCATCGACGTCCCCATCTACTGCACCGAAGCGACCGCCGACGTGGCGCGCGTGGTGTTGACGGATGCGGGCGAGATCCAGCAGGAAGACGCCGACTACCTGAACAAGCGCGAGCGCCGGCCGGGCGACCCCGAGATCAAGCCCATTTTCACCGCAGGCGACGTGCTGCGGACGACGCGGCACTTCAAGACGATCAAGTACAACCAGACGATCGACGTGGCCGGCGCGAAGGTGACGCTGTTCAACGCCGGGCACATCCTCGGCAGCGCGTATGTGACGGTGGAATGGCTGGAAGCCGGCAAGCAGCGGTCGCTGCTGTTTACCGCCGACATCGGGCGGTTCAACACACCGATCATCCAAGACCCGGCGCCCTTGCCGGGCAAGTTTGATCTGGTGATTTCCGAATCCACTTACGGCGGGCGTACGCACGGGCCGGTGAGCGAGATCGAACCGCAGTTGCTCGACGCCGTGCAGACCGTCCTCACGCGCCGTGGCCGATTGATCGTGCCCAGCTTCGCCGTCGGGCGCACGCAGACGATGCTGTGGTACATGCACAAGTTCATGCGTCAGGGCAAAATCCCTGCCATGAACGTCTACGTCGATTCGCCGATGGGCGTCGAGATGACCGACGTCACCGAAAAGCATCGCAACGATTTCGACGACGAAACCGCCAAACTCATCGGCACGGAAGATCTGTTCGCATCCAAGCGCATCACGCTGGCCAAGAGCAGTCAGCAGTCCCGCCAGATCAACGCCGACCGCGGGCCGTGCGTGATCATCGCCTCCAGCCCCACCTGCGAGTTCGGCCGCGTGCTGCACCACCTGAAGCAATCGATCGAACGCCCCAGCGACCTGCTCCTGTTCGTCGGCTTCACCCCCCAACACACCCTCGGCCGGCGTTTGCAGGACGGGCAGAAGCG
>JBBQQZ010000059.1:0-13765 GCA_038215325.1 Tepidisphaerales bacterium
TCGGCGCGGGGGCGGTGCGAGACGAACGGCTGTCCCGAGCACGCGTTCTACAGTTGGCGGGCGAAGGTGTTGCAAGCGAGACGATGTGGGGCACGAAGGGCGGTGCGCGGGCGGTCATCGGCGCGGGGTGGGTGAGATTCGGCCGGCGGATCGGCAGCATCGCGGGCGGAATGCGGCTAAGATGGACAGCACGTATCATCCGAGGAAGACACATGAGCCAAGCACCCACCAGCCCGCCGACCGGACGTCCCCAGCACACCGCCACCGGCGCTCCCGCGACTGCGAGCGGACCGGCGATTCAGCGGCAGTTCGTCAATTTCGCCTGTTACCATCTCGACCCGGCCTTTCGCAGGCTCGATAAATCGACCAAGGAAGCCGCCCGGCGGGAATTTTTGGAGGCGACGGGCAAACCTATCGAAGGTCTGATGTGCCTGACGTATAGCGTCGTCGGACTTCGGCCGGATGTCGATTTCATCCTCTGGCGCATCGCGCTGTCGGCCGAGACGTTCCAGCAGCAGACCGCGATCATCAACAAAACCCAACTCGGCGGCTACCTCACGACCAAACAAAGCTTCGTCTCCATGACCAAGCGGAGCATGTACATCGATAAGGTCGACCCGTTCCACACCGTCGAAAGCCGCACGCACATCATCCCGGGCAAGCGGAAGTTCCTGTTCGTCTACCCGTTCGTCAAAACCCGCGACTGGTACCTGCTGCCCATGGAACGCCGGCAGGAACTGATGGACGGCCACATCCGCATCGGCAACGCGTATCCGTCGGTCAAATTGAACACGACGTATTCGTTCGGCGTGGACGACCAGGATTTCGTCGTCGCGTTCGAAACCGACGAACCGAAGGATTTTCTGGACCTGGTGCAGGCCCTTCGCGAAACCGAAGCCAGCAAATACACCCAGCGCGATACCCCGATGTTCACGGCGATCCAGATGCCGCTGGAACAGATCATGGATCAGTTGTTCTAAGCAGACAGGTTCACCACGGAGGCATGGAGGCTCGGAGAAGTGATCCACGAATCTGCACGAATCGACACGAATGAAAAAGATGCTTTGGAGCCGCAGATGCTGCAGATGATGCAGAATTAGAAAAATGCCTTGGTCTCAAGCTGAATAATCCGTGGTTGCAATGTCTTCTGTCTGCGCCTTCCTTCGTGTCGATTCGTGCAGATTCGTGGATCTCATTCTGATTTCGCTCCGTGCCTTCGTGCCTTCCTGGTGAAACATTTCAGTTATGTCATTGCCCCGCGATATCCTCGAGCGTTCCGAGCGGGTGATGGACTATCACCGCGCGAGCCGGCTCGAGGAATCGACGAAGGTGCCGCCGCTCGATTTGAATTCGCGTCCGCCGACGGCGCACATTTTTGATTACGCGAACAAGACCCCGCTTTCGAGCAAGTTGCTGGATGCGCCGACGCCGATGCTGACGCTGCTGGAGCAGGGTTTGGAAGCGGTGCCCGATTCGCTGCACCAGCCGCCGCAGGATTTGCGGACGCTATCGACCTGGCTGCATTTGGCGGCGGGGTTGCGACAGCGCGTGGCGATGCCGTTCGGCCCGGCGATGGTGCGTGCGGTGCCCAGCGCTGATATGTCGTATCCGGGCGAGATCTACGTCGCTGCGTTTGCGATCGAAGGATTGCCGCCAGGACTGCATCACTACAGCGTGAAGGAACACGCGTTGCGCCACCTGCGCGACGCCCCGGAAACGCTCGCGCTGCTCCGTCGGGGCAGGCCAGACTTGCACTATTTGGCGACCGTGCCGTGCGCGCTTCTGGTGTCGACGGTGTTCTGCCGGTCGACCTGGTCGCAAGGGCGGCGCGGGTATCGACAGGCGATTCTCGATTGCGGGCACCTGGTGGAGAACCTCCACGCGGTGGCGGTGGGGCTGGGGATGAACACCGTCACACGACTGCGCATGACCGATAGTTCGATGCAGGAACTGCTCGGCATCCCCGCCGACGTCGACTACGCCCACGCCGAGGCGGTGCAGGCGATGGTCGTCTGGGCGGACGGCGCGACCAAGCCGCTGCCGATCGCGTCGCATCCCAACACTACCGAACTGGGGACATTTCCTCGGCCGTCGTGCGAGGGGGTGGTGTCGTTCGGCTCAGTGCTGGCGGTGCATCATGATGTGGCGTCGACGGGCGTCGCGATCCGCGAAATCCGCCCGCCGATGACCGACCTCACGCCTGTGCCCGCCGGCGTGGCGATGGCGCGGTTTCCCGTCTCCAGCGACCTGGCGACCGGCAAGTCGATGCGATTGGTGTCGCTGGCGTCGGTGTACACGGAGAGTTTTCAGCCACGCTCGATCTCGCGCGATCTGATCGTGCGATTCGCGCGCTGCGCGTTCCGCAGCGGAACTTATTTTCCGCTGAAACCCGACGGCCCGCACGTGGCGCTGGTCCGGCCGTTCTGGGTGGTGCAGGAGGTGACCGGGCAGGACCCGGGAATCTGGTACTACGACCCGGTCATCGACAAATGGGCGCATCTGAATCACGGACAGTACCGGCAGGAGACGACCCACTTCACGCGTGAGCGATCGATGCTGGCCGGCGCTTCGGTGCTGTGCGTGATGGTCGCGAACGTGCGAAAACTGCTCTCCGAGGCGGGGCCTGATCTTTATCGCCTGGCGCTGATGGAAGCCGGCATCGCCGCCCAGCGGCTGAACCTGGCTTCGGTGTCGGTCGGACTGGGGTGTCGCACGTTCGGGGATTTCAACGACGACTCATGGAAGAACTTCCTCGGTCTGGGCAACACCGGATGGGATCCGCTCGCCGTGTGCGCCATCGGCGGCCTCCCCGGCATCGCCGCCAAACAAGCCGAAGCGGCGGCGGGGACGCTCGAGTTCCGCGACTGAGCGCCGCCCCTCGATTCGCCCCGACCTCACGCCTCGGCCCCTGATCCCCGACGCTTAAAACGCTGCCGGTCAGTTCGCTAGAAGGATAAACTTTAATCTATATAGATTGGATTTATATTCTGTGGGCGTCACGGCATGCCATTCTTCCCGCCGCGGGGAGGAGGCGTGGGTGGGACGGTGGGACGGTGGGACGGTGGCGCGGTGTCCATAATTGCCCCAGCGGGGGCATCGGCGTACGCTTTGGGTATGGCATCTGACCACGCCTCCACGCTCGACATCGAACGGCTTACCGATCTGCGGCACCGGCTGCACCGGATCCCGGAGATCGGCTACGAGGAATTCGAAACCGCAGCGATGATCCGCGCGGAACTCACCCGGCTGGACGTCGACTTCACCCCCGGCGTTCCGGATTCTCCGACCGCCACCATTGCTCTGATCGGCGATCCGGCCAAGCCGTGCGTCGCGCTGCGGGCGGATATCGATGCGCTGCCGATCGCCGAGCGAACCGGGCTTGCGTACGCGTCCACGCATGAAGGCCTGATGCACGCCTGCGGGCATGACGGGCACACGTCGATCCTGCTGGGTGCCGCCGAGGTGTTGCGGCAGATGAGTGCGCAGTTGCCGGTCTGCGTGAAGTTGATTTTCCAACCGGCAGAAGAAGGCGGAGGCGGGGCGGGGCGGTTGGTGCGCGCGGGGGTGCTGGATGGTTCGCTCGGGCCGAAGGTGCAGGCGATCTTCGGGCTGCACGGCTGGCCGGGACTTAAAACCGGGTGCGTCTCCACGAAACCGGGCCCGGTGCTGGCGGCGACCGATCAGTTTGAAGCGACCTTCGTCGGCGTGGGCTGCCACGGCGCGTTTCCCCACCTCGGCCGCGATCCGATCGTCACCGCCGCCGAAGCGGTCATCAGTTTGCAGCAGTTTGTGAGCCGCGAGATCGACCCGACCGAGCCGGCAGTCGTCACCGTCGGCATGTTTCACGCGGGGACCGCGACCAACATCATCCCCGACCACGCGAAGATTTCTGGCACGGCACGCACGCTGACGCCCGTCGCTCGCGCCGCGGTCGCCAGATCCATCCGCCGCCGCTGCGAGATGGTCGCCGCCGCCAACGAATGCCGCGTGGAGTTTGAGTGGATCGACGGCTATCCGCCCACCGTCAACGACCCCGCGATGACCGCCTACGTCGAAGAAACCGCCCGCAACACGCTCGGCCGCGACGCCTATTTCCCCGCGCCGCGACCCGCGATGGGCGGCGAAGATTTCGCCTACTACCTTGAAGCCGTTCCCGGCTGCTTCTTCTTTCTCGGCCTCTGCCCGCCCGATCGCGAAAGCTATCCGTCGCTCCACAGCGACCGATTCGATTTCACCGACGCGGCGCTGGGCGTGGGCGTGCGCATGTTCGTCAACCTGGTCCGCAGTTTCCGCGTGGGTTGAATCTGATTTGCAGGGCGGGGGTTCAACCTCTGCGTGCCCGGTCGCGATAGTCCCCGGGCGTCAGCCCGACATCCGACTTAAACACGCGGCAGAAGTGATTCGGGCAGACGAATCCGCTTGCGTGGGCGATCTCCTTCACGCTCAGCAGACTCGTCGCAAGCAGTTCGCGGGCGCGTTCGATGCGCATCGTGCGAACATGCTGGACCGGTGCCACGCCGGTGTGAGCGCGAAACAAGCGATTCAACTGCGAGACCGACAACTCGCATGCGGCGGCGATGTCGTCGGCGCCGATCGGATCGGTCAGGTGCTCGAGAACAAACTGCTGCGCGACCGCGATGCGGTGATCCGCGTGGGGCGACTGCGCGCTCGTGGCCGCGTCGGCAACGAGCGTGAGGACCGACCAAACTCCCCGCAGGATCGCCGCCGCGCGGACCGGGCCTTCGCGGGCGACGCCCTTGGACAACTCATCCGCCGCTTTGGCGATCCCGTGCGGCGACGCCCGCACGACGGCCGGCCATTCCGTCTGAGCGGCGAACCGTCCAAGATCGCCGTGGTGACGCGTATTGATGCGCAGATCAAGTAGCTCAACGTTCGCCGGCGAATCGGTCGAAGGCACGACATGCGGCGCCTTCGCCGGCACGATCGCGACATCGCCGGCGGCGAGGGAATACGAAACGCCCTCGACGCTCATCAACATCTTTCCCGCAAGTATAAATAGTAACTGCACTTGCGCGTGCGTGTGGGTCGCGCCGGCGCGGTCGAACCGAAAATGCACCTGCGACAGGAACTCGATCCCTGACGCCGGTTCGCGGACGATGTAGCGGTTGGTCATCATGGTCGGCGGTTATCATACGATGCGCGAAAAAGATAGTCATTGGTCGAAAGATCAAGTGCGCGTTTTGGCCGCACACGGTAGAGTATGCGGCAGCCCGAGGAGCAACATGCCTGACTTTCCGATCATCGACATGGACATCCATCCGCGCGAGTCGCGGCTGTTTCCATTGGAGCCACACATCCCCGAATACGCGCGCGAGGCGCTCAACCAACGACTTGGCGGCGCCCCGCAGAATGGCTACGGCAATCCCACCGGCTCCGCCGACCGGCGCGATGCGGTGTGCGTCGATCCGAAGCAGACCGCCATCGATCACCTGGATCGCTACAACATCGCCTACGCCGTCATCCAGCCGCCGGGCATGACGGTGGCGCTGACCAACCAGATCGACGTCGGCAACGCGCTGGCGATCGCGTGGAACGACTGGCAGATCGAGCACTGGTTGAACGCCGATGCGCGGTATCTCGGTTCGATCTGCGTCAACATGCGTGACCCGAAGGCCGCAGTCGAGGAGATCAAGCGTTGCGCCAAGGATCCGCAGATGAAACAGCTTTGCATCTCCGGCGAGTCCGACGACCTCTACGGCCACCGCCGCTACTACCCCATCTACGAAGCCGCCGCCGAGCACAGGCTTGCGATCACCATCCATCCGGGCCGCGAGGGTTCACTCAACTCGGTGACGCCGATCGGGCGCGTCAGCAACTACTTCGAATGGCATACGCTCATCCCGCTCACCTACCAGGCGCACCTGGTCAGCCTGGTGGCCGAGGGGGTGTTCGAGAAATTTCCGTCGCTCAAGTTCATCCTCTGCGAAGGCGGCATAGCGTGGTTGTGTCACACGATGTGGCGGATGGAAAAGAACTTCAAGGGCCTGCGATCCACCGTCCCGTGGCTGAAACGGTTGCCCAGCGAGTACATCTTCGACCACATCCGCCTGACCACGCAGCCGCTTGAGGAACCGCAAAAATCCGAACACCTTTTGCAGATATTCGACATGGTGAAGGCCGAGAAAACGGTCTGCTTTGCGACCGATTTCCCGCACTGGGATTTCGACGACCCCGACCGCGTTTTCCCGAAGAGCATGAGCGACCACCTCCTGCGCCGCATCATGTACGAAAACAGCGCCGAGACTTTCGGCCTGCCAACATTGGAAGAAACGATCAGACGCAAGGCATCTGTAGGGGCGACGCACGCTTCGCCCGCGATGGCCGGTTGACACGATCCGGCGATGCATGCGTCGCCCCTACAGGGAACGATCCGATGTCCGAACCCACGCGTCTTACGCAGCTTATCCCCACCGGCTACGGCAACGAAGACCCTGCCATCGCGTACGCATTCCGATACGTCGAGGAGGCTAAGCCTCCGGTCTCGCGGTCGGGTCAGCGATTCACCGTTTGCCATCGCGACGAACTGAAGCCGGGCGAGCGCCGCATCGTCGATGACGGGAAACAGGGGATCGGCGTGTTCAACGTCGACGGCAAATTCTACGCGATCAAGAACGTCTGTCCGCACGCCGGCGCCGAGCTGTGCCGCGGGACGATTCACGCCACGCATAAACCCAGCGACGTCGGCGAGTTCGCGCCCGCATACCACGGCCGGATCCTGCGGTGTCCGTGGCACGGGTGGGAGTTCGATGTCGTCAGCGGCAAGGGGCTGTACGACCGCAATGGCCGCGTGGCCACGTATGTCGTGGAAATCGACGAGGCGGGGAACGTGGTCGTGGTGACCTGACCTACTCCGCCATCGCGATCAGGTGCCGCACGACGCTGCGTCCGAGCGTGACGAGGTTGTAGCCGCCTTCCAGCAGGCTGACGACGCGGCCTTGCGTGTGGATGTTGGCGAGTTCCATCAAGTGTGTGGTCATCGCGGCGAATCCATCGTCGGTCAGTTCGACGTGCGCCAGCGGGTCTTCGCCGTGGGCGTCGAAGCCGGCGGAGATCAGCAGCATTTCGGGCTTGAAGCGATCGAGCGCCGGCGCGACGCGGCCTTCGATCGCGGCGAGATACTGCGCGTCGCCGCTGCCGGGGGGCATGGGCAGGTTCAGCGTCGTCCCGCGGCCGGGTCCGTCGCCGACTTCCCACGCATGGCCGGAGCCGGGGTAGAGCGTATCGGGGTGCTGGTGCAGGCTGATGAACAGCACGCTCGGGTCGTCTTCAAAACATGCCTGCGTGCCGTTGCCGTGATGGACGTCGAAATCGACGATGGCGACGCGCGACAATCCGTATTTCCGCTGAAGGTGCCTCGCGACGATCGCAATGTTTGAGAAGAGGCAGAACCCCATCGGACGATCCGGTTCGGCGTGATGGCCTGGCGGACGACTCGCGGCGAAGGCCCGCTGCACGCGCCCCTCCATCACCGTCTCGGCCGCGGTAATGCCGCAGCCCAGCGAGAGCAACGCGATCTCGTAACTTTTGTCGCACGTCGGCGTATCGCCTTGATCGAGCACCGCGCCAAATTCGCAATCGCGCTTCACCCGGTCAATCATCGGCTGCGGATGGATTAGCCGCAGGTGGGCTTCGGTCGCGGGCACGGGTGCGATCTCCAGCAGCTTGAGCGACTGCTTTGCGATTCCCAGGTCGATCTGAAAATCAGGAAACGGGTCTGGAGATCCGATCAACCGCGCCTCACGCACCGCCCGATGAATCGCCCGCAACCGGTCCGGCCGTTCCGGGTGGTGGGGTCCGGTGTCGTGCTCGACGCATCGGGAAGAAGAGACGAATCCAACCATCGCCCGATTCTAAGCCGGATTTGCTCGCTGGCCAGTTGTCCGATTCGTCGCCTGGGAATGGGATGGACGCCAAGTGGCCAAGGGGCCAAGAAGACGTCATTCAGAAGATGAACGTAGAGGTGACGCTGACGGAGAGAGTGCCAATTTTGTATGGGCTTCTCTGCGTCCTCTGGGCCTCTACGTCCATTCTTCGGTCTTCAATTCTTGGCCTCTTGGCACCTTGGCGTTCCAATCCGTCTTTGCCTCACCGAACGGCGCGGCGTTGCCGTACATGATTGCTTTCATCGCGACCCAGTACGTTTTGAAAAGGTAGATCGCCGCGACGACGACCATGCCGCTAAGAACGTAGAGGTACTCCGCCATGTACAACCCGGCGCGGTTGTTGCTGGCCAGCATCAGCAGATACGCCAGCGGGACGAACGACATCACGACCGATGCGAGCGCTACGTGCGGGGTCCAGTAGTGGATCACGCGCCGGACAATGCCGCGCGGCATGCGCAGGCCCCAGAACTTTCCCTCGGCGGCGGTGAGATAGACCACCAGTTCGAGCAGGCCGTACCAGCAGCCGAAGAGGAGGAATGGAAGTATTGCGATCAACACCCAGATCGGGGGCAACCAGGGAGGGGGCACGGACAAAAACACCGTGACGAGGTAGTGATAGACGATCGTTTTGGCGCTAAAGAGGCTGGCGATCGCGAGGAAGAGCAGCGCGAATCGCCTGGAGCGGCACGTGTCATCATGCAGCGAGAGCGTGCGGAAAAATCGGTCGGGCGACCGCAAAACCTCCCACATCGTGCGTCCGCGTTTACCGGGCAGGCCTTCCCACGCCGGGAGATGGCGAGGCGATTCGGTGGTGCTCGCGGCGACTGGCTGGCCGCACTCGGGGCAGTTGCCGGACGGGGGAAGGCCGTTCAGGCGATACCCGCAGGATTCGCAGAGAACGTCGGTCGATTCTGGAGCGGCGTCGCGTGGCATCCGATGATGATAGGTACGATGCCGATCCCCGCACCGGTTCGATCCTCGCCACTTTTGCGCCCGCGAATTCTGTTGCTGGCGATCATTCTTATCGGACTGGCGATCCGTGTCGCCGCGAGCACCGGTTCGCCTTGGCTGGATGAGCTCTGGTCCTGGCGCATGGCGATGGCGGGGGACGTGCTGGCGGCGCATGACAATAATCATTTTTTGAACACGATCTGGCTGTGGCTGGTGGGCGATTACCGCGCCCCGCTGATCTGGCGATTGCCCGCGATTTTGTCTGGCGGGGTGACGATCGTGCTGGCGTGGATGATCCTCAAACGCCTCGGCCGATTGCACGCGCTGGTGGGGGCGATGCTGGTCGCGATCGCGTATCCGCTGGTCGTCTATCAGTCCGAGGCACGCGGGTACGGACTGATGCTGGCGTGCCTGCTCGGGTGCGTGGAGATCCAACTCCGCCTGCTCGAAAGCCGAGCGCGAGACAAATCCGTTCGCGCGCTGCGCCTGGGGATGGCGATCTGCGCGGGTGTGGGGGTGATTTCGCATTTGTCGTTGGTGATCGCGTATCCGCTAGTGATCGTGGCGGCGGTGGTGGTGAGACCGGTCGGGCGGGCGGTGGTGAGCGTGATTTGGGATCACGTCTTGGCGATGGCACTGATTTTGACTTGGTTTTTCGCGTTCGCGTGGCACATGAGTATCGGCGGCGGGCCGGAGCTGGATGTGGCGACGGTGCTGACGGAAGCCGCGTCGACGATGACTGGCGCCGAAGGCACAATCGCTGTGATCATGCTTCCGCTGTTGGTGTTGGTTTCGATGCTGCTGACGCGGCGTCGCGAGCCGCGCGTGATCGGGATGCTGGGCGTGATGGCGGTGGTGTATCCGCTGTTGGTGCTATTGGCGAAGGATCGATTGCTGTACGTGCGGTATTTTCTGCCCGCGATGCTCCCGGCGACGCTGTTGATCGGTGCCGGCATCGGCGAGGCGTTCAGGCGGCCGAGGCTGCGCGTGGCGATGGGCGTGCTGACCATCGCGCTGGTAACGCTGCACGCGATGCGCGACATCGAACTCATCATGGTCGGCCGCGACCGGCATGATATCGCGCTGCGTGATATCGCGACGCAGCACCCTTCACTGACGACGATCGGCAGCGACGCCGATTTCCAGCTCCAGACGATCACGATGTACCACGACGGAGATTATCAGCCGGTTGGCGCGACCGTCGTGGTGCCCGGCGAGAGTCGACCGGATTGGTTCGTCGTCATGCACGAAACCGCAGATGCACAACGGGTGGTTGGATCCGTGCGGTACGACCGGCACGGGTTGTACAGAGCGCCGGGATTATCGGGCATTACCTGGACGGTTTATCGACGTCACGACATTTCTGCCCAGATCGACTCGGCGCACGCCCGGATCGAATGATACAATCAGCCGTCATGCGGAACGGCGCTGGAATAACAGCATTAACGCTTGGCCTGCTGATCGGCGGCTGCGATCGCGATCCCGTCGCGCCGCCCAACCCCGCCACCCAACCCGCGACGATCCTGCAAAACGCCACCACCGAACCCACGACGAAGCCGGCCAAACGCGCATTGTCGATGTTCATCGTGGTTCAGCCAGGTCAGGCCGATCGCGCGATCGAGTTCCCGCCGGCGAAGATGATCGTCAAGACGGTCGGGGATCAGCTTCGCGTCAAGCTTTTCAGCGACGACCCGCGCGACGCCATCCGCGACGACTACACCGGAAACAGCTTCGCGTTCGAGTTGCTCTTCGACGCGACCATCGACGATCTGCCCGGCCAGGAGTTCGTCTTCCGCAACAGCACCGCCGAGCGCCCGGAAGACACCACCGGCGTGTTCCTGTTCGGCGGAAAGCAGACGCTGCACCCGCTCGAAGCCGCGATCCGTATCGACCAGGACGGCGACCGCTGGGTCGCCTACATCGGCGGGAAGTTCTCGGTCTGGGACAGCGATGCGCCCGACCGATCAACGACGGTCGTGGGCCTGAGGTCTCAGTTGAATCCAGAAGTCGTGATTAAAAAATGATGCGTGTGGCATGACGAGCGTAACGTAAAAAAAGCTTGAGGGCCTTTCACGATACACTCGTCACGGCACATGAATCAGTCTCAGATCGTCGCCAGCGCTGGCTGCGGCGCGATATCGGCGGCGGTGGGTTTCACGTCGGCCTTGGCGCCCTTGCCGTAGGTGCGAGGGCGCGGGGGAACGAGGCTGACATCGACCGGGGCGTAGGTGATGTTCACCTGATTGCCGTCCCACGAGGCGATCGTGGTCTTCATGAAATCCTTGTCCAGACGCTCCGGGAAATCAGGCTTATAGTGAGCGCCGCGGCTTTCGTTGCGGTTGAGTGCGCCTTTCAGGATCGCCTCGGCGTTGATGATCATGTCATTCAAGGCGCGCGCGAACGAAAGGTTCTGGTTCGTGTACATGCCGGTATCGCTCAGCTTGATCCGGCTGTAGCGTTCTTTCCATGTGGCGAGCTGCTGGAGCGTCAGCTCGAGCTTGTCGTTGTACCGAACGACCGTGCAGTGATCGGTCATCCACTTGCCCATTTCCTGCCAGATCATGTACGGGTTTTCGGTGCCCTTGGAACTGACCAGTGCGTCCTGCTTGGCCTTTTCCTGCGCGACGACCGTGTCGTAGACGCTCGCCGGCAATTCAGAGGCGACGAAGGGGGCGACTTCGTTGATGTAGTTCTTGATGCTCGTCCCGCCGAACAGGCCTTCGAAGATGCAGCTCAAGAGCGAGTTGGCACCCAGGCGGTTGGCGCCGTGGAACGCGAAGCTGCATTCGCCCATGGCGTAAAGCCCAGGGAGGTTGGTCATGAAGTTTTTATGGTGTCCGAATTCCAGCCCGCCGGGCGAGGTTTTCTTGGCCTCGTAGCCGGTCCAGATCCCACCCATCGCGTAGTGGACCGCCGGGAAAATTTTCATCGGTTCTTCCAGCGGGTCGGCACCGACGAATTTTTCGTAAATTTCGAGAATGCCTTCGAGCTTGCCGAGCACCTTCTCGCGGCCGATCTCGCGGACCTTGTCGCGCAGATCCAGATAAACCATGTTCCCACCGCCCACGCCGTAGCCCTCCAGGCACATTTGGAAAATTTCGCGGGTGGCGATATCGCGCGGGACGATGTTGCCGTACTTCGGGTATTTGCGTTCGAGGAAGTAATCGCGTTCGTCTTCGGGAATGCTGTTGGGCGGGCGCGTGTCCTGCTTTTTCTTCGGCACCCACACGCGGCCGCCTTCGCCGCGGGCGGATTCGGAGATCAGGCGGCACTTGTCTTCGCCGGGGATGGCGGTGGGGTGGACTTGGATCATCTCGGGGTTGCCGAGCTTGGCACCCGCCTGGAAGCAGCGGCTGACCGCGCCGCCGGTGCAGATGACCGAGAGCGTGGATTTACCGAAGATCAGCCCGTTCCCGCCGGTCGCCAATACGACCGCATCGGCGCGGAACGCCTTGATCTCCATCGTGCGCATGTCCTGCGCCACAATGCCGACGCAAATGCCTTCGTGCATCACCGGCCAGAGAAATTCCCAGAACTCAAACTTATTGACCTTGCCTTCGGTTTCCCAGCGGCGGGTTTGTTCATCGAGGGCGTAGAGCAATTGCTGGCCGGTGGTGGCACCGGCGAAGAAGGTTCGCTTGAAGAGCGACCCGCCGAACAGACGCAGGTCGCGCTGGCCTTCGGGGGTGCGATTGAAGGGGACGCCCATGCGGTCGAGCAGATCGATGATCTTGGGTGCCCAGTTCGCCATCTCCAGCACCGGCGGCTGGTCCGCGAGGAAGTCGCCGCCGAGGACGGTTTCGTCGAAGTGGACCCACTCGCTGAACCCCTGCTGCCTGGCGATTTCATTGGTCGCGTTGATGCCGCCTTGCGCGCAGACGCTGTGCGAGCGTTTGACCGGCACCATCGAGAACAGATCGACCTCAACGCCGACCTCCGCCAGCTTCACTGCACACGCCAGCCCGGCCAGTCCGCCCCCGACGACGATTACACGCTTCTTGGCAGCCATAATGTTAAATCCTTCAAGCTCAACTTTAGCTCGCCAGCGCCTTGTCTGACCGCTCGCGGTTTTCTTTCACAAATTTCAAATGATGAGGCAGTCCGTCGTTCCGGTCCGTCACATCACCTGATTGCGGTACATGAACGTCGCCACGATCGCGGTGAAACCGCAGGCGGTGGTGAAGAAGAACAGGCCCAGGCAAACCAGGCCCCAGCGCATCTGCGCCTGCTTGCTGACGGTCAGACCCCAGGCAATCCCTGCGGTCCAGAACCCGTTCGCCAGGTGGAACGTGCCCGCGATCACGCCCAGCGGATACACCACCAGCGACAGCACCCAGCTCGATTGCAGGTGCCGCACCGTCGATTCAAACGCCTGCCCGTGCGGCTTGAAGGCGAGCGTCTCGCCGAACCAGCCGAACATCGCCCCGACGTGGAAGAAGATGAACCCCACCAGCGCCAGCGCCGACACGCGCTGGAGTACGTAAAACCAGTTCTTGACGTAGCTATACGCGCCCACGTTCGGCTTGCCGTTCAACATGACGTATAGGCCGTAGAACGTGTGTACCAGCAGCGGCGCAAAGATGAACGACAGCTCCACCGCCAGCAGGAACGGCAGCCGGTGAATCTGATTCACCTGCTCCTGGAAAATCCCCACCTGGCCGTCCTTACCGGGTCCCTGGATGAGGGTGGCATTGATGAGCAGGTGTACACAGATGTACGACCCGAACATGATGCCGGTAAGGGAATGCAAACGACGCAGCAGGAAGTACATTGGATGAGTTTCGCGCGAGGCGACAGCAGTGACAGCGTGAGACAAAATGTCTCCTTTCCGTTTCGGATAACCGTGTCCGATTATAGGGATCGCGGGCCACACTGCAAAATTGTTGGGGTGGGCGATTTGTCGCTTAGGG
>JBBQQZ010000060.1:0-13687 GCA_038215325.1 Tepidisphaerales bacterium
GCCGCTCGTTACTTCATAAGACAGGACTGGCATCCTGCCGTACTGACGAGCCATCGGTAGGGCACCGATGTTCACTGATCAGAAATCATCGGCGTGAATCGATGCCCCATCGGGGGCAATTGCCTCTGCCCGCGATTTCTCCCTGTGCCTCTGTGTCTCGGTGGCGAACCCGGAATCCCACACACGAAGCCGTGGGCTTGGGGGCGATGTGACTATCGGATTCGACGACCTTGTGAGTCGAAATTTTTGTCGTAGTCGGAGGTGTAGCGGGCGTGTTCTTTCTTTTTGTCGGATTCGTCCATGGAGTGTCCGATGAGGGCACCGCCGATGGCGCCGACGCCGGCGCCGATGGCGGCGCCGCCTGCGGTGTGGCCGGAGCCGGTGTTGTTACCGATGATCCCGCCCGCCAGCGCGCCAACGCCCGCGCCGATGAGGGCACCGTTGCCGGCCTTGGATTCACAGCCGATGGACAGGGACATTGCAGCGAGAACGACGAGGGTGATTGTTTTGCGCATTTTCTCTCCTGATTTGTCTATCGGCCGGTTTGGAGGGCGGGTTGAGATGGAGGAGACAGGAGACAGGAGACAGGAGACAGGAGACAGGAGACAGGAGACAGGAGACAGGAGACAGGAGACAGGAGATAGGAGACAAGAGACAAGAGACAAGAGACAAGAGACAAACAACCGGCAAAGACCAACCGGCAAATCTCGAACGGCGGGTGTTTGGTGTTTTCGGGTTTTTGCGTTGGTGCTTGTTTGTTTCTTGTCTCTTAAGATTTGAGCCTTTCCTCGCCTTATCTTGCTTCTCCCGCAAACGTGCCGAAAATCAAAACCGTGGAACAACCCTCTTTGAAGCGAGCGCCTCTGCTGGTCGGTTGGTTGCTTGCGCTGGGGGTGTTGTTGATCGCGGCGTGGGGGGATCCGTTGTCGCGGACGCAGGAGGCGCGAGTGATATTGGGGGCGCGGGAGATGCTGGCGGGGCCGGCGGAGCGGTGGTTGATCCCGACCGCCAACGGCGAGACGCGCATGCGCAAACCGCCGGCGGGGTATTGGGCGAGTGCGGTGTCGATGTCGGTGCTGGGGCAAAGCGTGCTGGCGGGGCGATTGCCGGCGGTGCTGGCGTCGTGGGGGACGATCGGACTGACGTTTCTGATCGGCCGCAAACTCTTTGGCGAACGCGCGGGGCTGTATGCGGCGGGGATGCTGCTGGGGTCGTGGCTGTTCTTTCGACATGGCGTGCTGGCGGAAACTGACGTGCTGGTGATGTTCGGCGTGACGGCGGGGGTGTATGCGATCTTGCGGGCGCGGGGAATGTCGAATGTCGAATGGCGAATGTCGAATGGCGGGGCGTGGCTGCACGTCGTGGCGATCGCGATGGCGTGGGTGGCGCTCGTGAAAGGCCCGCCGGCGGGGTGGGTGGTGTTGGTGATGGTGGCGGTGGACCTGATTGACGGGAAGTTGCGGAGGCGTTTAGCCGGTGAACGGGCCGCAAACGGCCCGGCTAAACGGGATGCCGCGCACGCCGACTGGCGCACGTCGTTGCTGTGGCGGTTCGTCAGCAGCGGGGCGATCGTGACGTTGGTGGTGATCGCGTCGCCTTGGTTTGTGTACGCGGCGTTCAGTGCGCAGGGGCATCAGTTGACCGACGACCTGAACAACTCCGCGCGTGGCGGGCTGGGGCATTCGGAACCGTGGTGGGATTATTTTCCGCAGATGCTGCTGGCGTTGCTGCCGTGGTCGTTTCTGTGGATCGTCGCGGGGCTGGCGTCGGTGAAACTGCTCATGCGGAAGGACGCGTCCGACGAGCGCGTAGCGATGATGATCGTCTATGCCTGGGGGGCGGCGGTGCTGGTGCCGCTCTTGGCGTGGGGGAATAAGCAGCCGCACTATTTGATGAGCCTGATCCCGGCGATGATGGTGACGGCAGGGTGGGCGGTGGATCGCGGCGTGAGCTGGCGCTGGCCCGAGTTGCGGCCGGCGGTGGTGGCGATTCTGAACGTCATGCTCTGGGTGCTGCTCATCGCCCCGGCGGCGCTGGTGATGACGTTCGCGTGGACGAAACGTCCGGCACCGCTGGCGATCGACTGGCTTGTCGCGGCCGTGATGCTCGCACTAATCGCGATCCTGATGCTGGCGTGCTGGCGATGGAAGCGATTGTCGCTGCCGATCACGGTGATGGCGGGCGTGGCGGGGGTGTTGGTGGGGGTGAAGGCGGTCTGGTCGCCGACGACCGAACCGCCGGGGCATGAGGCGATGGCGCGGGAGCTGCGCGAGCGGTATCCGGACGCGAAGTTCGTTTTCCGTCGCGATGCGTCGCTGGCGATGTGCGTGGCGATGCGGCGGGTGATCCCGGTGCTGAGCGACGAGGAACTGGAACAACTGTTGTCGGTGCCGGGCGAGCAGGCGATCTGCCTCGAGGAATCGGAACTGGAACTGCCGCCGCTGCCAGGGTACGCCGAGGTGATGCGGCTGGAGGGAGGCGAGAACGACATCACGGTGTTGTCGCCAACGAAAACAATCGGAGTGCAACCATGAGTAAGCGGATTCTCGTTCTCCGCGCCAGCGTGGGCGGGTACCAAACCGTGGCACCCAGCCAATGATCACATCAACGCCACCGGCTGCCAGTCGTTTTGTTTGACCTTCCAGACCTGCTTCTGGTTCACCTTCAGCTTCAGGTCCTGCACTTCGACCAGGTCCGGGGACAAAGTCAGCAGTTCGAACGTGACGGGCATGGGCGGGTCAAGGTCGTGGGCGGGGGCACCGAAGATCTGGCGGTTTTCGCTGGGGAGACGGTCCCACCAGGTTTGACGGAGGAAGGTGTCGGTCTCGGCGTCCATGACGGTGACGCGGCCGCTCAGGCGGATCTGCACGCGTTCGGTGGGGAGCCAGAAACAGATTTCGCTGGCGGGGTTGTTTCGCAGGTGATCGTCCTTGCGCGTTCGCCGATCCGACACGAACAGCACTCGGCCGTCGCGATCGACTTCGCGGCAGACCATGCAGCGCGCGGTCGGCGCGCCGTCCGGGCTGACGGTCGCCATCACACACAACCAGGGGTTGCCACCAAATTCTGCCTGCAACCGCCGACGAACATCAAGAATCCAACTGCCCATGCGCGTGCCTCCAAAGTATGGAAGCAGATGATATCAGGCATCGCCCGGTTAAAAAGAGACCAATTAGTCCTTTTTTGTGCGACCGATTGTCGCATGGCCATGCGTGAAGTGGGTTTCATTCCACGCCGGGGATGTTGTCACGCCAATCCGCACGGAGTGTCGCGCAGTGATACACCCCACCCGGCGGGGCGTTTTTCAGCACGAGATTGAACGTCACATCATCGAACACGCGGGCGTAAGTCGGTTTGTAGACCCAGGGCATAATCGTCAACTGGCTGACGATTGCGTCGGGCGCGAGTGTATTGAAGGTGTCGAGGATGATGCGATTGAGCGACTTCGGCAGACTGGGGGTTGGCAGGCAGTTGAGCATCAGGTCAAACGTGGTGACGCCGGCGTCGGCGAGGGTTCGCGGGAGATCCTTCACGTCCGCGACGATCACCTCCGCGGCCGGACAGGCGTGGCGAAGGTGGTCGGCGAACACGGGATCGACCTCGATCGCGATCAGCCGGCTTTGCGGGTGCATTTGCCGGGCAATCTCGATCGTCACCGCCCCAGTGCCCGCGCCGAGTTCAATGATCGTCTGTCGAAACATCGGGTTGACGTGGGTTGCCATCGCGCGGGCGAGCGCCTTGCTCGATGGCGCGAAGCTCGCGACCCGCTTCCCATGTTTGATGAATTTTTTGAGAAACAGGAGCTTCTGCGGCTTCGGGATTTCTGTCGCTGCGATCGACATGCGCGGCGTCCTTTCCGTGTGCTGAAATCAGTCCCGGAGTTCGGTGTTCAGGCTGTCTGTAGTTCGGCGGTGCGGTGGGCGCCTTGGTAGTGGGCGATCTGCTCTTTGCCCATGTAGCGTTCGAGCGAGCGATGGTTGGCGTGGAGCAGATCAAGGATGCAGAGGCAGTCGAGGCACTGGCCGAAAGCGGGATCGACGTTCATCGCCAGCGCCTTGGCGCCCAGTTTCATGTATTGCTTGAGCAGGACGGGCACGGGTTTGCCGTCGGGTTCGATGTCGCTGACGAGTTCGCTGAGATCGTCCAGCGTCGTGAGGGGCGCCGTGAGCGAGGGGAGCCGCGTCGAGACGGCTTTGCTAATTTTGAACGGCGTGCGTGGGGAAACCTCGCTCGATAGCGCGTGACAGTTCTCCGGGCGGAGCATGAAGTCGTGGATCATGGCGCGGCTGAGGGGCGAGTAGGCGTTGGAGATGCTGACCGGCCCGAACAGGTAGCGGTACTTCGGGTTCTGGCAGACGAACGCGCCGATGCCTTTCCACAGCAGCATGAGCGGCGCGAAGGATCGCTGGTATTCGCGTCGAACGAACGATCGCCCCAGCTCGATCGCCGGCCCGAGGCGGGCGAGAAAGTCAGTCGGGAAGTCGAAGAGGCTGTGGGCATAGAGGCCGGGGTTGCCGACGCGGGCGGTCACTTCATCCGCCAGCCCCAGGCGGTATCCGCCGACCAGTTCGAGCTTGACGCGGTTCCAGACCAGCAGGTGGTGGTAGGTTTTGTCGAAGTCATCGACATCGATCGACATGCCCGTGCCTTCACCGACCGCGCGGAAGGTGACTTCGCGCAGCCGGCCGACCTCGTGCATCAACTGCGGGGCCTGGCGGGCGGTGACGAGGTAGCAGGCGAGTTCGCCGGACTCGGAAAGGCGTTGCGAGCGGGGCAGGCCGAACACCTCGCGCTCCAGCCGGTTCGGGTCGATCGTTTCGGCGATCGCGGCGTGGCGGATCGGGCGATTGAATCCCACCTTCGCCAGCAACCGGCGCCACGGCGCCGGCGTCATGATCCGGCGCTCCGCCAGCGCATAGGTGCGATTGCGAAGAAAATCGACGACGCGTTCATCGGATTTAAAGGACGAGATCTCGCGGGCCGAAATCACGCGCCCGATCTGCATACCGGCGGGCTTGTGGCGGGTGTTGAGCGTGGCGCGGGGGAGCAGTGCGGTCCGCAATCGCGGGTGGATGAGGCCGGCGATCTGGAAGACGGCGTTGTTCTTGCCTTCAAAAAAGATCGGAAGCACCGCAGCACCCGTCCGGCGGATCAGCCCGCCGACGTGCTGGCTCCATTGCGGGTCTTCGATCGTGCGCGTTGAAAGCTGTAGGTGCGACACCGTCCCGGAAGGGAAAACCCCTAGCGTCCCCCCGCCGCGAAGATGCGAGAGGCACGCTTTCAGGCCTTTGACGTTCTGCTGCACCTGGGTTCCGTACGGGTCGACGAAAATGCAGGCGGGTCGCAGTTCGGGGATGAGCCCGAGCAGGTAATTGCACATCACTTTGAAGTCGGGCCTTACGCTCAGCAGCACGCTGGCGAGGATCAGTCCTTCGACGCCGCCGAACGGGTGGTTCGCGACGATCACCAGCGGGCCTGTGCGTGGGATACGGTCCAGATCCGCCTTGGAAACCTGCACCGAAACGTCCATATCCGCCAGGCATTTGTTGCAAAACTCCCGTGCGTCGACCGCCGACGCGGTCGCGCGGTCGTAGATTCCGTTGATGCCGGGCAACGCGAGCAGGCGTTCCAGCGGCTTTTGCACGAGCGTCCCGATCGGCCGTGGCATCCTGCCACGGATCGGTTCGAGGTTGAACAAGGGGTGTGGCCGTTGGCGTTCCATCGTCGCGCGCCGGTTCATCATGTCCGAAAAAATACGACCCATTGAATTGGCGGGTGCTAGCGCGGGGTTAGATGTTTGTAAGGAACATCAGGCTTCGTTGATAATCTTTTTCGGACCTGCGATGCTCAAAAGAGCGCATTTCAAAGGTTTTTGAGATTTTCAGACGAATCCTGCCGACTACATCTATATAGCGTTGCGATCGCCGCTCGCTTCGCCTTGAGACAGAATTGGAGATCGACCATGCCTCGCGCTTCCAAACACGCCCCCGCTCAGTTCGTAGACTCCGCCAAGAAGATCAAAAATGGCCACGGCATGGATGCCGACTCGCTCGTTCACGATTTTCTCGCACATCTTCAGTTCACGCTCGCCGAGCTGCCCAAGCACGTCGACAGCGAATGGGAACCGTACGTGGCGCTGGCGCTATCGATCCGCGACCGCATGATCGAGCGCTGGATCAAAACCCAGGACACCTACTACGATCAGGACGCCAAGCGCGTCTATTACTTGTCGCTCGAGTTCCTGATGGGCCGTACGCTGGGCAACAGCCTGGTGAACCTGGGGCTCATGGATCCGTGTACCAAGGCGCTGCACGAACTGGGTTACAAGCTCGAGGAACTGCGTGAAGCCGAATGGGACGCGGGCCTGGGCAATGGCGGTCTGGGTCGGTTGGCGGCGTGCTTTTTGGATTCGCTGGCGACGCTGGGATATCCGTCCTACGGGTACGGCATCCGCTACGACTACGGCATCTTCCACCAACGCATCGTCGGCGGTGCCCAGCATGAGGTGCCGGATGCGTGGCTGCGCTACGGCAACCCGTGGGAAATCCCCCGTCCCGGCGATCTCTACCGCGTCCAGTTCTACGGCCGGGTCAATACGTACACCGGCGACGACGGCAAACTGACTAACCAGTGGGCGGACACCACCGACGTGCTGGCGACGCCTTACGACACCCCGATCCCCGGTTTCGGCAACCAGACGGTGAACACGCTTCGCCTTTGGAGCGCCAAGGCGAACATGCAGGACGAATTCGATCTGAGCGAGTTCAGCCAGGGGGATTACATCGGCGCGATCGACCAGCGCGCCATGGCCGAGAACATCAGCCGCGTGCTCTATCCGGCCGACAACGTTTCGCTCGGGCGCGAGCTTCGCCTGAAGCAGGAATACTTCTTCGTCGCCGCCACGCTTCAGGACGTCATCCGCCGGTACAAGAAGCGGTTCAAGATGTACGACGAGCCGAACGGCTTGAAGACGTTCGACCGGTTCTCGGAGAAAGTCGCGATCCAGCTTAACGACACGCACCCGGCGCTGGCGATCGCGGAGATGATGCGAATTCTCGTCGACCTGGAGAACCTGGGCTGGGACGAAGCCTGGAAGATCACGACAGAGACCTTCGCTTACACGAATCACACGGTGCTGCCCGAGGCGCTGGAGCGCTGGCCGGTATCGCTGCTGGGCAAGCTGTTGCCGCGCCACCTTCAGATCATTTACGAGATCAACTTCCGCTTTCTGGAACAGGTGCGCGCCAAACACCCGAACGACGAGGAGAAGATCGGCCGGATGTCGATCATCGAGGAAGGCGGCGATCCGCGCGTGCGGATGGCGAACCTGGCGATCATCGGCGGGCACAGCGTCAATGGCGTGGCGGCGCTGCACACGGAGATCGTGAAGAAGGAGATCTTCAAGGATTTCAACGAGTTCTGGCCGGAGAAGTTCAACAACAAGACCAACGGCATTACGCAGCGGCGATGGCTGCTGAAGTGCAATCCGCCTCTGGCGAAGCTGATCACCGAGGCGATCGGGCCGAAATGGGTGACCGATCTGAATGAGCTGCGCAAGCTGACGCCGCTGGCGCACGATTCTGCTTTCCAGGAGAAGTGGCGCGCGGTGAAGTTGTCGAACAAGCATGAGTTGATCGCGATCATCCAGGCGCAGTACGCCAAGCGCGGCCTGACGATTTCGATCAACCCCGACTCGATCTTCGACTGCCAGGTGAAGCGTATTCACGAATACAAGCGGCAGTTGCTGAACGTGCTGCACGTGATCACGCTGTACAACCGGATCAAGGCGAACCCCAACGCCGCGCACACGCCGCGCACCGTCATCTTCGGCGGCAAGGCGGCGCCGGCGTACTGGATGGCGAAGCAGATCATCCGGCTGGTGAACTCCGTGGGCGATATCGTCAACAACGACCCTGCGGTGGGCAACCTGCTGAATGTGGTGTTTCTGGCCGACTACCGCGTCTCGCTCGCGGAAGACATCTTCCCCGCTGCCGACCTGTCGGAGCAGATTTCGACCGCAGGCATGGAGGCATCGGGCACCGGGAACATGAAATTCATGCTCAACGGCGCGCTGACCATCGGCACGATGGACGGCGCGAACGTCGAAATCTGTGAGGAAGTGGGCAAGGACAACATCTTCATCTTCGGCCTGCTCGACAACGAGGTCGCGGCGCTGAAACCCACCTACAACCCCTGGGAGTACTACCACAACAACGGCGAACTCAAGCACGTGCTGGACATGATCGATTCGGGCTATTTCAGCCCGCACGAGCCGACGCTGTTCCAGCCGATCGTCCACAACCTGCTCCACCACGGCGATCACTACCTGCTGCTGGCAGACTACGCGTCATATGTGGCGTGCCAGCAAGCGGTTGCGCAAACCTACCGCAACCAGGAGGACTGGACCGCCAAGAGCATCCTGAACGTCGCGGCGGCGGGGAAGTTTTCGAGCGACCGGACGATCGAACAGTACGCGAAAGAGATCTGGAACCTGTCGCCTGTGAAGGTGTGAGCGAGCGCGTTCCGGCCGCCGCGCGACGCTTACGATCAACCCGTAGCCGCAACGCTACGCGGTGCGCGTCTTCATATGCCTGAGTTGCGACGAAATCGAAGACGCGCAGGTCGTAGACCTGCGGCTACCAAACCGAGCTACTCGCGAATCCAGTAGCCGCATCGCTACGCGGAGCGCGTCTTCGAACGTCCGAGTCTTCTCGAAAGCCGAAGACGCGCGGGTCGTAGACCTGCGGCTATTGGTTGCAACCTGCTCTGCGACCGGAATCGAATCGAGCCAGCTCGACGTCGCGGAAAATACCTGACACGTGAGGCCGCCGCACTGCGAAGCACTGGCCTTGGGTAACCTACCTCATTCTCTTCCTTTCTCAACCCGTCGTCGGTCACTGCGGGCAACCCGCATTTCATTCCATCGCCGCATCCATCTCGGCGACGACGAGGTCTTCGGTCGCCTTGATGTCGTCGGGCGGGGCTTCTTTGAATAGGCGTTGTTGTTCGAGGCGTCGCATGCGCTTCAGGCCTTCGCCGACGACATCGACGTTGCCGTTGCCGAGCAGTTGTTCGAGGTCGTCGATGAGGTTCTTCTCCGGGCGGATTTTGTATTCACCGGAAAGCTTGAGGGTTACCTTGCGGGATTCGTGGTCCAGCAGTTGGGCGTAGACGTCTGTGTTGCCCTTGTGCTGGCCAAGGATCGGCTTGACGGCCGCGAGGATGTCGCCGGTGTGCTGGGTGGAATCGAACTTAATCAGCACTGCCGTCGTCAGTTTGCCGATGGCTTCGGACACCGGGATGACGTCGTTGATGATCAGGCAGGGGTTTTCGCGTTTGCGATCCACCTTGGCGCGGACGAAGCAGATCGATTCGGCCTTGAGCAGGTCCGGGTGCTTGGCGGAGATCGCGGCGAAGGGTTCGGAGAAGAGCATGCCTTCGATCTTGCCGTCGAGGTCTTCGACCTCCAGGATCGCCCACCGTTGCCCGGCCGAGCGGCCCGTCTTGGCGACCTTGGTTTTCACCGATGACAGCATCCCGCCGATGACCACTTCGGTGCCTTCGCTCATGTTCATCGCTTCGCGCGTGCTGGCGGTGGTGTATTTGTCCACCCACTTCTGCTGCTGCGCCAGCGGATGCGACGTGATGTAGAACCCGAGCAGCTCCTTCTCCATCTTCAGCAATTCCGCCGGTTCGAATTCGTCGATGTTCGGTAGAACGACGTCGCCGCGCGGCGCGGTGGCGGTGGCTTCGGGGATGCCGAACAGCGCGATCTGCCCGGATCGCTTGTCGTCCTGTTGCCTCTGCCCGGCTTCGTACGCGCCTTCAAGCACGTTGAGCAGTTGCGACCGCTTCGCCTTGGTCGACGCGAACGCCCCGCAGCGGATCAGCGCGTCGGCCGTTGATTTTTGCACGGCTCGGGTGTCGATACGTTCGCAAAAGTCGTACAGGTTTCCAAACGCGCCCTTCTTATCGCGTTCGTCGATGATGTTTTCGACCGCTTTCTCGCCCACGCCGCGCACAGCGCACAATCCAAAGCGAATCACGCCCTCGGCCGGCTTGCGCTTGTTGGTTTTTTCGTAGACAGGCGTAAACGCCTTGTCCGACACATTCACGTCCGGCGGGAGCACGTTGATCTTCATCCGCCGGGCTTCGTCGATGTATTCGACGATCTTGTCGGTCGAGCCCATTTCGTACGTCAGCAGCGCCGCCATGTACTCGATCGGGTGATACGCCTTCATGTACGCCGTCTGAAACGCAACGAATGCGTAGCGCGTCGAGTGCGATTTGTTAAAGCCGTAGCCGCCGAACTTCAGGATGAGATCGAAGATTTCCTCGGCCTTCTCCTTCGGCACGCCTTTTTCCATCGTGCCTTTGATGAAGTCGGGCTTAAACTTGGCGATGACGTCGGTGGTCTTCTTGCTGATGGCCTTGATGAGTTTGTACGCATTCGCCAGCTCGATCCCGCCGAGCTGGTTAAAGATCTGCATGACCTGCTCCTGGTAGACCATGATGCCGTAGGTCTCTTTCAGGATGTCGTCCATGATCGGATGGACGCTGGGCACTTCCTCGCGCTTGTGCTTGCGGTTGCAATACAGCGGAATCAGTTCCATCGGACCCGGGCGGTAGAGCGCGTTGGCGGCGATGAGGTCTTCCAGGCGGTCTGGCGCCATCTTCATCAGAAGGTCCTGCATGCCGCCCGATTCAAACTGGAAAACGCCCTTGGTCTCGCCGCGGCAGAACGTATCCAGCACGCGGCGGTCGGTGAGGTCGATTTTTTCGATGTCGATCTCGATCCCCTTGGTCGTCTTCACCAGGTCGATCGAGCGCGTCAGAACGCTGAGCGTGCGCAGGCCCAGGAAGTCCATCTTCAACATGCCGCATTTCTCGGCGATCGGGCCTTCGTACTGCGTGAGGACGTTTTCCTCCTTGTCACGGCAAAGCGGGATGACGTCGTCCAGCGGCTGATCTGCGATGATGACCCCGGCGGCATGAACGCCGGCGTTGCGGCAAAGACCTTCGAGGCGCTTGGCGACGTCGATCACCTGGCGGATCTGCGGCTTGGCGTCGATCATCGCCTTCAGATCGGGGACTTGCGCGATCGCCTTGTCGAGCGTCATGCCGGGCGTGCCCGGAATGAGCTTGGTCAGCGCATCGACCTCCGCCAGCGGCACGCCCATCACCCGGCCAACGTCCTTGCACGCGGCTTTCGCCGCCAGTGTGCCGAAGGTGATGATCTGCGCAACGTGCCCGTACTTCTTTCGCACGTACTCGATCACCTTCTGCCGGCCGTCCTGGCAGATGTCGATATCGATATCGGGCATCTCGTTACGGCTCGGGTCCATGAATCGCTCGAACAGCAGCGAATACTTCAGCGGATCGACATTGCACAGCCCCAGCAGATACCCCACCATCGTGCCCACGCCCGAACCTCTCGCTCCCACCGGAATGCCGTTGTCGCGCGCGTAGTTGCAGAAATCCCACACGATCAGGAAGTACGAGCAGAAGTTCTTCATGCAGATGATCTTCAACTCGTATTCCATGCGGTCGCGGATGGCGGGCTCGACCTCGCGCGTGCCGTAACGCCACTCCATGCCTTCTTCGCAAAGCTGGCGGAGGTACTTTTCGTCGTCCTTCAACGTATCGATCGCGGCCGGGCAACTGGGCAACTGTAGGTGCGGCGTCATCTTCTCGGCAGGCACGCGATACACCGGCGAGTATCGCTTCGAGAAATCCAACTCCACGTTGCACATCTCGGCGATGCGCACCGTGTTCTCCATCGCATCTGGAAAGCCCTTCAGCGCCGTCTTCATCTCATCCGGCGATTTCAGATAAAGCTGCGTCGGGTACTTCATCCGGTTGTCGTCGGTGATCAAACGCCCGGTGCTGATGCAGCACAAGCAGTCATGCGCGTGGTGATCGTCGGCGGTCAGGAAGTGGACGTCGTTCGTGCCGACCAATCCCACCCCCAGCTTCTGCGCCAGCTCCGCCAGCTCCGGATTCACCGCGTCCTGCTCCTTGATGTGCTTCTGTACCTCGATGAAGAACCGGTCGGGTCCGAAGATATCCAGGTACGTCTCTGCCACCTCCCTCGCCACCGACAGCTTGCGCCCTTTCATAAATTGCGTCGCGATTTCGCCGCCCAGGCAGGCGCTGGTGGCGATCAACCCCGCGCCGTACTCCTTCAATATCTCCTTGTCGATGCGAGGCTTATAGTAAAACCCCTCGCGATAACTGAGCGAGCTCAGCCGAATCAGGTTCTGATACCCTTCGCGGTTCATCGCCAGTAGCAGCAGATGATACGACGACTCGCCGTCGATCAGCTCGCGATCCTTCCGCGACCTGGGCGCCATGTACGCCTCCAGCCCGATGATGGGCTTGATCCCCTCGGCCCGGCAGGTGTTATAGAACTCGATGGCCCCGTACATGCACCCGTGATCGCTGATCGCCAGCGTATTCATCCCCAGCGCCTTGGTCCGCTTCACCAGATCCGGAATCCGGCACGCCCCATCCAGCATCGAATAGTGCGTGTGAACGTGCAGATGTACAAAAGATGACGACTTGCCGGCCTCCGTGCTCATGCGGATATTCTACGCGCACGACAAGGCATTGGAACCGCAGATGCACGCCGATGAAGCAGATGCGTTCCCTCGCCCGTGTACGCACGGGAGAGAGCGAGGGTGAGGGCTCTTTCGCAGTTGCACCGATCCCGTGTAGCATGGCAGCCAGCCGCTCAATCGTCCTTCGAATTCCTGCCGATCATCTCGACATCGAATCCTCGTTGATCGGGCGTTTTCATGCTTATCAACACCAGTCGGCACAACCACATTCCGAGCACACCGATCGGCCGCAGCAGGAGAACCCAACCAGGAATGGTGTACACCGAGCACGCAACGTCACCCAGGTACTTGGCTGTCGCATCTTCGTACCACGCATGTCCGAAACCGAACACGAAAAGTGTGGTCTCACTCGTATCATAGTTAAGCGTGCTCGATCTGCTCGAACCAAAGCGAACCTGTTGACGAAAATCCGCGATCCCGGGGAGCGCGGTGGAAAAGCGATCGAACACCGGCACCGACGCTGGCTGGGCAGCGTGTACCAAGGGCGGTATAAATCATTCCCGATGCAGGACGATGGTCATTTTTACACGGTGATGCGATGCGTCGAGCGTAACCCGCTGCGGGCGCGGCCGGTGGATCGGGCACGGGACTGGCGCTGGTCGAGCCTCGGCCAGCGGCACGCCGCCCGTTCGGATGCCGTGCCCGTCATCCCACTCCCACCAACGATCCCGCTTCGCACCTGGCCGATCCCGGGTCCGCGCGACTGGGTGTCGTGGGTGAATTCGCCGCAGACCGCTCTTGCGGAAGGCCGCGTCCGCCGCGCTAGCACCCAAGGCCGACCGCTCGGCGACGCGCGCTGGACCGCCCGCCCCGAAACCCAACTCCAACTTCCGCCACTTCAACATGCAGGAAAACCCGCGAAACGTGAGGTGAAAAAATGTGGACCCGTCCCGCTGGGGGTTCCACCGTCAGGCGTGCGATGGAACGACAGAAACTGGCGCACCCACGAGGCGGAACACTCGATCGTGTTCCTCGCCAGGTGACGCCGCTTGGCAACGCCCTCAAAATGATGCATCAGCGACATTGAACAAAATACTAACAAGTTCGGACTGGAACCTGCAACATAA
>JBBQQZ010000061.1:0-13618 GCA_038215325.1 Tepidisphaerales bacterium
CTGTGCCGCGGGGAAGGAGAAATCGAACCAGAGGACGTCGATCAGGCCCAGTTCGGTAAGTAGTTCGCGAACCTGGCCGTGAAGATAGTTTGCGTACTTGCCCTGGTCTCGCCCGGTGTTGGCGTCGGCGATGGCTTGCGCCTTGCGCGCCGCGCTGCCGCCTCCCTGGTCGAGCATGCCGTCGGCTTCGCCGGGCGACGCGATCTTGTCGCGCTGCGGGTGGTTGCGGTTGTCGATGAAGTACTCGGGGTGATGCCAGTCGATCAGCGAGTGATACAGCCCGACCCGCATATCCCGCTTGCGAAACGCCTCGATCATCGGCCGCAACAGGTCGCGCCGGCAATTGGGGGCGACGGTGCTCTTGTAGTCGGTCAGTTTTGAATCCCACAGGCAGAACCCGTCGTGGTGCTTGGTGGTGATGACGAAATACTTCATCCCCGCGTTCGCTGCGGCCTGCGCCCAGGCGTCGGGGTCGTAGAGATCGGGTTCGAAGTTCTTGAAGTACAGGTCGTACTTCGTGTCGTCCATTTTCTCGGCGCTCTTCACCCACTCGTGCCGCGCCGGCAGCGAGTAGAGGCCCCAGTGAATGAACAAGCCGAAGCGGTCTTTAACGAACCAGGACGAATCGCCGGTGGTGGGTCGGATGGTCATGCGCGAAAGCGTATCGTGCTTATCAGCACTGGCAAGCAGACGGCATCCGTCAGGCCCGGGCGGGCGCTGCGTAGAGATCGTTCAGCGCGGCGTTGAGTTGCTGGAGGGCGAGTTGGATGTTGACGTTGCCTTCGAGATACAGCTCGCAGCGGTTGACGTGGTCGATGGCCTGGCAAAGGCGCTCGAGTTGGTCTTCATCGCTGGTCAAGCGAAGCGCGGCACGGAAGTGGCGGGCGCTGAGGCGCAGGTAGGTGCCGATGCCGGCGCGGGTGGCGTTGTCTTTGCTGGTGAGTTCGTCCTTTTCGATCTGTTTTGCGGCGTAGGCGTCGGAGGCGGCCTTCAGCCAGTCGGCGAGGTCCGCGGTGGGCCGGCCCATGAGCAGGCCGTCGAGGTGGGATTGGAGATCGTGGGCCAGCTCGATCACGCCATCGTTGATCCACTGGATCGCCGTGCCGAGCGACCCGTCGGCAAGTCGCGTGGCGGTTTCGGAGAGCTTGGGGTCGTGGCCGCGAAGTTTGAGCTGGGTGAAGATCGTCTTGTCGGCCAGTTGCCCGAAGCGGAAGACCTGGGCGCGGGACCGGATCGTGGGCAACAGATCATCCGGCTTCGGCGTCAGCAAAACGATCAGCGCCCGCCCGGCCGGCTCTTCCAGGGTCTTCAGGATCGAATTCTGCGCCGCCGACTGCATGAGGTCGGCTTCTTCGACGATGAAGACCTTACCCTTGCCGGTGACAGTCTTTTTCATCGCCGGCGCGACCAGGTGATCGCGTACGACATCGATCGACAGCGTGGTCGCCTTGCTGGTTTTGCTGGTGAGGCGAACGAGTTCCTTGGTGATGACGTGATAATCCGGGTGCGTGCCGGCGTCGATCAGGCCCATCGCGAAGGCGTCGTTGCCCTCATCGCACAAAAAAAGCTTCGCCAGCGCTTTGGCGGTGGCCGCCTTCCCGACCCCCACCGGCCCGGCAAAGATCAACCCGTGCGGCAGCCGATCGTGCTTGTACGCGGTAAGTATCTGCCCGATCGGTTCGGACTGATCGAGGATGTGGTTGAAGAGGTCGGGCATCACGGGAACTGAAGAGTATACTCATGCACGACGATCGAATCACTGGAACGACGGAACTACCTGGAGTATTCAGATTGACGCGGCACCAGTGGATCGGCGCGAGCTTTCCATCGATCGTTCCCTAGACGCTCCCAATGATTTCAGACCTCGGCCACTGCCAGAATGTCGCGATGCACGACCTCGGGCGTGCGATCCGCGTCGATCACACGATAACGATCGGGAAGGGCCTTTGCCTGCGCGAGGAAGTTGGCCCGCACCATTGTATGGTACGCGTGCTCTCGCATCTCAATGCGGTCTTTCACTTCCTTCGTCTCCTCTCCGAACAGCGTCTTTGTCTTGTGAAGAAACTTAGCGGCTACCCGCGATCGGCTCATCTCGACTGGCATGTCCAGGATCAATGTCAACTCCGGCCAGCGCCCGCCGATCGCGATGTCTGCCACCGCCTTGATCTCGGCGATCGTCAACCCGTCGCCGCCCAGTTGATACGCGAGCGTGCTGCTGACGAACCGGTAGCTGATCACCCATTTCCCGGCGTCCAGCGCCGGCTGGATGATTTCCTTCATCATCTGCGCCCGCGCTGCCATGTAGAGCAGCATTTCGCAGCGCATCGCCATTTCGTCGTGATCGGGGTTGAGCAGGATCGCGCGGATCAGTTCCCCGACGCGCGTCGTACCGGGATCGCGGACGAGGATCGAATCGATCTTGCGGTCCTGTAGGTGCTGCTGCAACAGCTTCGCCTGCGTGGATTTGCCGCAGCCTTCGTTGCCGTCGAAGACGATGAAACGGGCGGTGGCGTCAGGCGCGGTGGAAGGCGAGATCGGCTGGCCGGCGAGGTACTCGCGAATACGGCTGACCATGATCGGCGCATGAATGGTGAGCACATCCCATACGACGTACAAACTCACGTCGTCGTAGTCGTGAGCAAGAATGTGTCGCATGCTCACGATCTTGCGCCACGGCAGATCGATGCACTGGCGGACTTCAGCGGGCACAAAGCGGGCCGCCTCACCGACGATCTCAAGCCGCCGAATGACCGCGTCCTGGTGCAGCGGACTGACGAAAAAATCCGCCTGGGCAAGCGAGCCCGCGCGATCGATCGCCAAACGTGCATTCTCGACCATGTCGCGCAGCAACAGTTCGGGCGGGTCAGTCTCCTTCATATACCGTCCTCGCCGAACCAAGAATTTTTTCGCGACGCAGCGGATTGGATCCGCGCGCGATGCCGTCTTGCGTCACGACGTCGACGCGACGTCCGAACACCGCAGCAAGATCGTCTTCCCAATCAAGTCGATCACCAAAATATCGATGTGTTTCGTCGCGCAGCGTGATCAGGACATCAACGTCGCTCTTGTCGTCAAAATCCTCCCGCAAGATCGATCCAAAGAGCGCAAACTCCTTCACCCCCCACTTTCGGCAGAACGCCTCGATTTCCTCCATCGGCAGCGGGATGGCGGTTTTGGGCAGAGGTTCGACGACGCGGGACGGCATGACGCCGATGATATCGGCTTCCGCGACGATTTCCCACGCTTGACCCTGCTCGCAAGCGGGACGTACATTGGGGCGACTATGAACACCGCCCAGCTCAAAGCCGAGTTCGTCCGTCAGTTTGGCCAAGCCGGACGCGTGCATGTGATCCGGGCGCCCGGGCGGGTCAACCTCATCGGCGAGCACACCGACTACAACGACGGGTTCGTTTTTCCGATGGCAATCGAGCCCCAGGTGTTTTTCGTCTGCCGCGCTCGCACGGACGGCAACATCGTCGTTAAATCGTCCCTCTTCCCCGGCGCTGCGGTCGAAATGTCGCTGGCAAAGCCAATCGGCAAAGGCGAGCCGAAATGGGGCAACTACGTCCGCGGGCCCGTGGCGCTGCTGCTGAGCAAAGGCGTGCCGCTGGTGGGCATGGATTGTCTGATCGTCAACACGCTTCCCATGGGCGGCGGGCTCAGCAGCTCGGCGGCGATGGAAGTCGGAACCACCCGCGCGATGCTCACGCTGGCGGGTGAAGACATGGACCCCTCGTCGATCGCGCTGCTTTGCCAGAAAGCCGAACACGAATACGCCGACGTCCCCTGCGGGATCATGGACCAGACTATCGTCACCTCCGGCAAAATCGGGCACGCCATGCTGTTGGATTGCCGCGACTACTCGAAGCAGTTCGTCCCGATCAACCCGGCCGACCTCACCATCGTCATCGTCAACTCCATGGTCAAACACGAACTTTCCGGCGGCGAGTATGCCGAGCGCCGGCACCAGTGCGAGGAAGCGGTCGAGTTCTTCCAAAAATCGTCGCCGAAGATCAAGGCGTTGCGCGACGTGACCATGGAACAGGTGACGCAGGCCCGCACAGGGCTTAGCGATATCGTCTTCAGGCGGGCGCGCCACGTGGTGGGCGAGAACGATCGCTGCCTAAGGTTCGCCGAGCACCTGAAGACGCAGCAGTACGAACAGGCCGGCCAACTGATGGTCGCCAGCCACAACTCGTTGCGTGACGACTACGAAGTCAGCACTCCGGAACTCGATTACCTGGTCGAGCAGGCGATGAAGATCAAGGGCGTGTACGGCTCCCGCTTGACCGGCGGCGGCTTCGGCGGTTGCACCGTCAGCGCCGTCCAGCCTCGCTTCGCCGACGCATTCATGGCCGAGATCCAGAAAGTCTACCAGGCGAAGTTCAAAATCGACCCCGTCGTCTTCGCCACCAACGCCACCGACGGCGCAAGCGTCGTTGAATAACGCCTCGGACAACCTGTCACCCCTCGCGCGGACTCAAAGGCCGGCATGACCAGCGACCAGACGCAGTATTACGCGAGGCGCACCCGCGTAAAAGTATTGCTTGTGCAGATCAACGAACGCTGGGCCGTCGCGCCGCGCGGTAATTCAATGGACCGGTGAGATCGGCCCAATGTGCGGATTCCTGTGATACTTACGCCCCTTGGCTACTCTGCCGACGGAAGGTCATCGATGGAGGGTCCGACGAGGAGGCGACCCTGGCAATCGAAACGGCTGCCGTGGCAAGGACAGTCCCAGGACCGCTCGACGCCGTTCCAGTGAACGATGCATTTCAAGTGCGGACACACCGCCGACATCGTGTGGACCGTTCCGGAGTCGTCGCGGTAGACCGCCAGCTTTGTCATCCCCTGCCGCATCAGAGCGCCTTGGCCCGGTTGCAGGTCCGATTCGTTGGAGATCTCACCGGGGGTGAGGTAGTCGGTGTACTGGGCGTTCGCATTTAACGCCTCAGCGACAAGATCCCGATTCAGCAGCTTCCGGGCAGGATCGTAGATCGCTTCCCATGGATTCGTCCGGCCGGCGATCAGGTCGGCGATCAGGATCGCGCCCAGCGTACCGTGCGTCAACCCCATGCCGCTGTCGCCCGTGATACAGTACACGTTCTCCCCTTTGGTCGGGGCCCGTCCGATGAATGCCAGGCCGTCGCCGGTTTCGACCACCTGTCCTGACCAGCGCGACACCGCTTCGCCAACGTTCGGGAACACGCTCTTTGCCCAATGAATGAGGTTTTCAAAGCGTTCCGGCGTCGCGCCGCCCTGCCCCGTTTTATGATCCTCACCCCCCACGAGCAGCACATCCCGCCCACTCTGCGGCTGCGCAAGCACGCGAGCGTAGTGATACGCACTTGCCGTGTCCCAGTACAGTGCATTTTGGATGCTACCCGGCTCGATCGCCAGCCCAACCATGTAGGTTCGGTATGCCGCCTGTTTCAGGTAGATGCCCGTCCAGTCATTGATCGGCGCAGGGACGTTGGTCGCGACGACGACGTGTGTGGCGGTAATCACCTCTTCGTTATCGTGAAAGGTGACTCTCGCAGGGTTGCCGGTCTTGGGATCCGCGCCTTGCACGTCTCCCACTCGCCTGCCGCAGAAGATGCGAACGCCCCGCCCGGTTGCGGCGGCGGCGAGGGCGTAGAGGTAGCGGGCGGGGTCGAAGATCGCCTGTGCGCCGAATTTGAGTCCGGCGATCTGATCTGAGAGCGACGGAACCACGTCCACACGCTCGACACTCGCTCCCGCGCGCTGCGACGCGCCAAACTCCTCTTCCAGAATCTTCTCATCGCCAGCCGGACCGGCGAACAGATAAGCCTCAACGCGGGCGAAATCGCAGTCAATGCCCTCGTCTCGCACGATCTGCTCGATTCGATCGATCGCGGCCGCGTGCGAAGCGTACGCCAGGCGCGAGGTTTCGACGTTGTGCCGACTTTCCAGTAGCGAAAATCGGTCGTCAATGATGGATGTAAGATGGGCGCTCGTCCGATCAGTTTGACCCGCGCCGATTGGCCCCGCATCAAGCACGACAACGTCCCGTCCCTCCACAGCGAGCAGGTACGCGGTCGTCAGGCCGGATATCCCCGCGCCAATTACGACGACCTCGGCGTGAAACCCCCCGCCCGTTTTTTCATAAGCGGGCGGCCGCGTCGATTGAGTCCAAATCGGCTGAGTGAATCCGTCGGATGGTTGCATGAGCGATCCTGTAGTAAAGACTGGCTGAGAGCCTCAATGCGCCGCAGTTTTCTGAGATCATCCATTGATGATCTCGCCGCCGTTCGGGTGGAGGACTTGGCCGGTGATGTAGTTCGCGTCTTCGCTGGCGAGGAAGACGAAGCACGTCGCGACTTCCCAGGGTTGTCCAGCGCGGCCCATCGGCACGTCGGCGCCAAATTTTGCCACTTTGTCCGCCGGGAAGGTGGCGGGAATGAGCGGCGTCCAAATCGGCCCCGGGGCGACCGCGTTCACGCGAATCCCGTCCTTCGCCAGCATCCCCGACAGTGACCGGGTAAACGAGACGATCGCGCCCTTCGTCGATGAGTAGTCGACGAGCCCGGGGCTTCCACGATACGCCGTGACACTGGTCGTGTTGACGATGGTCGCGTGCTTGTGTTTTTTCAGATGAGGAAGTGCCTCCTGCGTGAGATGAAACATCGCGAGAATGTTCGTGCGGTAAGTCGCCAGAAGGTCGTTGGTTTCGATATCGGCGAAATTTTTCTTCGGGTGCTGCTCGGCGGCGTTGTTGATGAGGATGTGGATCGCACCGAATTTGCGAATCGTCTCTGACACGATCTTGCGACAGAACGCCGGGCGACCGATGTCGCCAGGCAGCGTGATAGCGCGACCGCCGAACTGCTCGACGCGCTTCTTCGTCTCGGCAGCGTCGTCGTGCTCATCCTTGTAGACGATCACCACGTCCGCCCCTTCCTGCGCGAACGCCACCGACACCGCCCGGCCGATCCCGCTGTCCCCGCCGGTGACGATCGCCACACGACCGCGTAGTTTCCCCGACCCCTGGTCATGCGGCCGCAGATACTCCGGGAGCGGCGTCATTCTCGATTCCAGCCCCGGCTGACGCCGTTGTCGCTGTGGCGGCTGCTTCTTCTGTGACGATTTCTTCTTCGACGCGTTCGGCATGGCACCTTCCCTCGAGTTCTGTACGACGCAATGACGACCCGCCAAGGAACAAGTCCGCGCGGAACCACGTCGAAAGCATTGGAGACGTCGTCAGAGCCGACTTGCTGGAGTCAAACAAGCGTTGGCGCGCGACCCTGACGCGTCACTAAATTCGCGAGGAAAACGTCTTCATCCTGCGGCGGGTTGCTCGCCAGTGCGCGGAGGGTGAATGAACCTCACCGCTTCCCGATTACGGTTCTTCCTCAAGCTTGATGAAACGGAGCACCGCGTATTTGCGCGATTGTCGTCCGCGCGCTTGCTTCCGCGCTGCCCCGAAGGGAGTCGGCTACGGATATCACCTCACTCTTGCCCGCGCATCAGAGAATCGTCCTCGACACGATACGCATCGAGCCAACGTTTATGGCTCTTCAGGAAACCGAGTGGGTGAATTCCCGGCTGCGAAGCGTGTTTGGGTCTGCATTTGCCGATGTTGCGGCACTGTACACTCGGCTGAGATTCCGGCATGAATGGGCGATGGGCATCTTCCGACGTATTCGCCGACTCTGGGACTCGTATCGATTCCCCGGGTTTCGTCCTTCCACCACGGTCGTAGGCATCTTCGGCGAACCCGCCGCGCGAGTCGTCACGCTCGTCCGCCGCTCAAAAAAACGCGGTGCGTAGCCTGCGGTTTTGGACATCAGGGATGGTACGACCGCAAGGTGCGGCGAGTCCGCGACCTCTCTTGCGGCGATGCCCGCGTCTACCTCGACGTTGAGGTCCGCCGGGTCGACTGCCGAAGGTGCGGCAAGGTGAAACAGGAAACTCTCGACTGGCTGGCGGATCATCCGTTCTACACCCGGCGTTTCGCGTTCTTCGTCGGCCGGCGATGCCGGGAGTCGAGCGTCAAGGCCGTCGCCGACGAACTGCACCTGGACTGGGACACCGTCAAGTCCCTGGACATCCAGTACATGAAGGAGCAACTGCGACGCGTCGGGACGCCGGGTCCGCGGGCGATCGGGATCGACGAGGTGTCGATCGGCACAGGGCATCAGTACCGGATCGTCGTCAGCGATCTGCTCCGCCGTCGGGCGATCTGGTTCGGCGGGACCGGTCGGACCGAGGCGGACCTGGACGCGTTCTTCGCGTGGCTCGGACCCCGCAAAAGCAGGGGAATCCGACTGGCGGTGATGGACATGTGGAAGCCGTTCGGCGCCTCCACGCTCAAGGCTGCCAACGCCCCGCAAGCCCGGATCCTGTACGACAAGTTCCACATCCTGCGTCATCTGGGCGATGCTATCGATGCCGTCCGCAAGGCCGAGTACAAGCGGCTGGACGGAGAGGATCGAAAGTTCATCAAGGGACAGAAGTACACGCTGTTGAGCCATCGGGAGAACCTCACCCGCACGGGCCGGGCGTCGCTGCGGATGCTGCTCAAGGCCAACAAGCGGCTGAACACGGCCTACCTGCTCAAGGAGTCGTTCGGACAGTTGTGGGACTACCGCACGGAGGCATGGGCGCGAAAGTTCTTCGCCAACTGGCGAGACGCGCTCAAGTGGCAGCGACTCGGGCCGTTCGAGAAGTTCGCCGGGATGATCGACAAACATTGGGATCGAATCGCGTCCTTCTGCCGGGCGGAAAACAAGGACGTTCCGCTGGGCTTCGTCGAGGGCCTGAACAACAAGATCCGCGTGCTGCAACGCAGGGCATACGGCCTGCGTGACGAGGAGTATCTTCGATTGAAAATACTGACCAGCACCCTCAAACCGATCTAAAAGTGGCGATATTCACCCACTCGGTTTCCTGAAGAGCCCTTCAAGTATCAGATCCTCGACGCGTGAAATCATTACAACAATGAGAATGAAAATGAGAAACTCATCCGACCTCCCGTCAACAAGCACCCCGAACGATCAACGGCCGGGATTCCGAGACGCGGCCGACTTTGGCTTTGCACCTGACGCCAACGGCATCGACAACACCGCCGCCTTGCAGCGGGCCGTTGATCCGGGCGGCACGATTGTCGTCAGTCGACCAGGCACCTATGACATCGCCGGCACGGTCTATCTCGGTAGCCACACCGCGTTGGTGTTCGGCCAAGGAGTGATTCTCCGCAAAGTGGCCGAGCGAGGTGACTTCACCCACGTGCTGCTGAACAAGGGCGCGCTGACCAAGACCCATGACAAAGGCATCGTCATCGAGGGCCTGCATCTGCAGGTCACGGCGTGGACAAGTCGCTTGATCAAGTCTACGGCCTGCGCGGGCAGATTGCCTTCTTCTACGTGAAAGATCTTCGCATCGAACGCTTCCGCTGCCACGACCTGATGTCGATGCAGTTTGCCATTCACGTCTGCACATTCGAGGACCTGCGGATTCACGATGCGATCATCAAAGGCAAGAAGGACGGCGTACACCTCGGGCGAGGCCGGCGGTTTGCGATCAAGCATTGCGTATTCCAGACCCACGATGACGCGGTGGCGCTCAACGCCCACGATTACGCCACATCGAACCCGGAACTGGGATGGATCGAAGATGGCGTGCTCGAGCATTGCCACGACCTAGCCGAACCTGAGAACAAAAAGCCCACCGGATTCTTCTGCCGGATTCTGGCCGGGGCATGGATCGACTGGCGGCCCGGCATGGAGGTTCAGCACTCGGACACGGTGGTCTCGCATGGCCGGCTGTACCGCGTGCAGGCCCAACCCGACAGCGCCGTTATCGTATCGACGACCCAGCCCGCGCACACCGACGGTTCGACCATCCTCGATGGCATCAACTGGGGCGTCGGCCCCCAAGAGCGGTGGAGGAAGTTGGGCCGGCCGGTGTGCAGATCTCGCCGCGCCGGCATGCACGGTATCGAGCAGACGTAACTGGTCTGGAACGTAGTGGAGCGGCGGGCGAGGCGGGCGAAGTTGGGCGTGTGCGTCCACTCGCAGCCGTAGGGATTAAGCATGTCGCGGTTAAGCGAATCGAACATGACCATGACACAGCGCATCGCGATTCCTTTCCTGTGGCGGGCATCGGGTATTGCGCAGATTGCCTGTATAGGTTACCCTTTGACCATTATGAAATCGCTGGTGCATCACAGCCCCGCAAGCGGGCATAAATTAGCCAGCGTAGGAGATACTCTTTCATGGCCCATCGCAATGTGATTCTCATCCTTACCGATCAGCAGCGCTTTGACACCCTTGGGTGCAACGGATCGACCGTTGCCCGAACGCCGAATTTGGATCGACTGGCGGTGGGCGGGGTCAATTTTGGCAATCATATTGTCGCCAATCCCGTTTGCTCCCCGTCGCGCGGCTGCATAATGACCGGACGGCACACGACTGAGCATGGCCTGTGGGCCAACGGCTGCACCCTGCCCCGCCACGAGATCACCATGCCGATGACGATGCACCGGCACGGTTTCCAGACCGCCCACTTCGGCAAACTGCATCTCGAACCGATCCTCAATCGGGTCAACCCGCCGCATGCTTACGGCTTTGAGGTCGCCGAGATCGCCGAGGGGGACCAAATGCTCACCCACGACGCCTATTTCAGTTGGTTGCGACAGAAATCGCCCGATCTGTTCGTCAAATACCTGACCGAGATGTACGAGAAAGGCCATGCCAACGGCTACACTTCCGGCCTGCCGGAGGAACTGCATCTGAGCCGGTGAATCACCGACCGTTGCATCGACTATCTACAAAATCGCCGCAGGGATGAGCAACCGTTTTTCCTCAGCATGGGATATTTCGATCCGCATCACGCCTTCAACCCCGTCGAGCCTTATGCCGGTGAGTTTGCCAATGTCGATGTCCCCCCGCCCCTGTTTGACGAGGCGGGGCTTGCGAGCAAGCCGCCGCATTATCAAGCCGCCGCTAAAGGCATGAGCAAAATCACCCGCGACCTTGAACAAATTCTCCGCGTCCGCCAAGCGTATCACGCGATGTGTGCGCATATCGATGTCTGCATCGGCAGACTGCTGGAGACGTTAACGTTCTTGGGCTTGGCCGACGACACGGTGGTCCTCTTTTCCGCGGACCACGGCGAACTGCTGGGCGAGCACGGTCTGCTCTGGAAAGGGCCGTTCCTGCTCGATGAGTTGCTGCGCGTGCCGATGATCGCCGCAATTCCGGGCAGGCCGTTGGGCAGTGGCGTGAAGGTGGATTCGGTCACGTCGGCGGTGGATCTGATGGCGACGGTTCAGTCGGTGGCGGGGATTGAACCCGATGCGGTGCTGTCCGGCTCAGGCCGTCCGATGCTCGACGCCGACCTCTCCCCGCTGCCGCAAGGCCCGCGCGACTATGCGTTGTGCGAGTGGGAGAATGACAAAAACAACAACCCCGACAGTTCCCTGCGTTGCCTTCGCACCGCAACCCACAAACTCGTGCATTATAACCTCGCTGATGATGGCGAACTGTATGACTTGCTGGCCGACCCGCGAGAAGTGACCAACCTGTTTCACGACCCCGGCTTCGCCGAAGTTCGCAAAGACCTTGAGCGACAACTGCAATCTCACTATCTAAGTCGTCGTCCCCCCACCCTCCGCACCGCCGGTTGGTGAACCTGCGGAACGGAAGAGTAATTAAACTGACAACCAGCGTGCAATTATGAAATTTCTCATCATCCTCCTGACCTGCACCGCCTGTGCCTGCTCATGTGCACTGGCGCAAAACTCATGGAAACGCCACACGATCGATAACTCCTCGCAGGGTGCCGACGGAGTGAAACTTGGCGATTTCAATGGCGACGGCTTGATGGACGTGGTGACGGCCCTTCCCCGCATCTTGTCCTGCGATTCTGCTTGCCGCATTGGCATTGGCGGTTGCGTGTGGAACATGCACCGCGCAGACTGGGCCTATGAGCGAACTTTCCCAAACCATCGTGTTCAATCAAGGTGATGATGGGTACGACACCTTCCGCAGTCCCGCGATTGTGACCGCCGCCAACGGCGATCTCCTCGCCTTCGCCGAAGCGCGTAAGAACAGCGACCGCGACAACGGCGACATTGACTTGGTTCTCAAACGCAGCACCGATGGCGGAACCTCCTGGTCGGGTTTGCAAATGGTCGGCGAGCTGGGCGATCACACCTACGGCAACCCCACCCCCATCGTGGCCGGGGATGGGGTCATTCATCTGTTGACCACTTCCAACGTCGGTGCCGATGGCAAGCAACGCATCCGTGAAGGCGCGAGCAAGGACATTCGCAGGGTGCATTACCAGAAGTCGGCAGATCATGGGGTGACTTGGCGTGCGCCGGTGGAGATCACCGCACAGGCGACACACGCAGGCGCGGTGTGGCGGTGGTATGCGACAGGGCCCGGCCATGGGATTCAGCTTCGTCGCGGCCCGCACGCCGGGCGATTGATCGCGCCCTGCAATCATTCGGACCACACCACGCCCGCAGACGACCCGCAGGAAGCGACCAACTGTGCCCATGTGCTCTACAGCGACGATGCCGGCGCGACCTGGCATGTCGGCGGGATGCTGCCGACCAACGGCAAGACCATCCGACCGTGGGAGAGCAGCGCCGTTGAACTGACCGATGGGCGCGTGCATGTTAATGCCCGCAATCAGCCGATCGGGGCCTATCCGCGGGTTGGGGCGTACAGCGATGACGGAGGTGAATCGTTTGGCGCGGTGACGCACGCAGCGGGATTGATCGAATCGCGCGGCGGGGTGCAGGGGGCGTTGTTACGCTACAGCGCGGCAGATGCCGGCGATGCTGGCAATCGCATCCTGTTTTCCAATCCCGCCTCCCTCAAGGCCCGCCAGCGCATGACCGTGCGCAGCAGTTTCGACGAAACCCAATCATGGAATCGCGGACGCGTGATCTGGCCCGGCCCGGCGGGGTACTCGGATATGACGAAACTACCCGATGGCGCGATCGGCCTTCTGTACGAAAACGGCGACACAAAGTATTCCCAGCGCCTGACCTTCGCCCGCTTTACGGTCGAGTGGTTGGATGCCAAAACGGCAGACTAACTTGTCCGACTTAGATGATGCGGAGCAATGATGCGAGGTTGTTGCGCACGGGTCGTTTATGCATTTGTATCTCGCCTACAATGGCGCATACCGCATCACACGGTTGAAGCGTTGTTATGGTTCGAGTGATTGTTCGGGGATGGCTTTAAGAGTTGCGATCCATGCGAGTCACACTGAAAGATGTCGCAGTTGAGGCAGGGATCCACCATTCGGCGGTTGCGCGCGTGCTGCGCGGTCGGGATGCCAAACTCCGTCTTAGCCCCCGGCGTAAGCAGGAAATCCGTGATGCCGCAACGCGGTTGGGCTATCGCCCCAACAGCGCCCCCGCAGCGACCGTCTCGGGCAAGTTCAACAGCATTGCGTTGGTCGCCGGCAACGGCGAAACCACCAGCACCCTCCCGCAGCAACTGGTCTACGGCATCGCCAAAGCATTGGGTGAACGCGACAAGCAGATGGTTATCACCCGCATGAACGACGCGATGCTCACCGATGAAAACCCAGCTGCCGTTGTTCTTGCGCAGCCATTCGTGTGACGGGGTGCTGG
>JBBQQZ010000062.1:0-13617 GCA_038215325.1 Tepidisphaerales bacterium
CCGGGCGCGGTCAGGTCTGTGCCTTTGGTGCAGCCGTCGATCCAGTTGCGTAGCTTCACCTTGAACATGGCGGGGAAGTCCTTGTTCCCGTCGAGGAACGCCGGGCTGGTGTTGACCATGTAGCCGGCGTCGTCGCGGTAAATCGCGGGTTTTTCCCAGTTAGCGCCGCCCTTGGTGCCCATCAATTCGAAGTTCCAGAGGTCCTTCTCGATGTGGTTGCAGAAGCTGGCTTCGATATGCAGGATCGCGCCGTTCTCGAAGCGCACATGGCCGATCGCCAGGTCTTCGACGGTGTAGGTCTTGTGATCCCAGTTCGGCCACTGGCTGGCGATCTTGCTGGGCTTGTTGCCCATGAAGGTCCACGTGTTGCCGGTGCAGGCGACGGGCTTGGGGCTGCCCATGACGTAGTGGGCCATTTCGATGACGTGAACGCCGATGTCGATCATCGGTCCGCCGCCCTGGAGCTTCTTCTGCCCGAAGACGCCCCAGTTCGGGATGCCGCGGCGACGCAATGCCTGGCAGCGGGCGAACATGATGTCGCCGAGCTGGCCTTCATCGACCGCGCGCTTCAGGAACTGGCTGTTCGAGTGGTAACGGTACTGGAAACCGACTGACAGCTTAACCTTACTTTTCTTGGCGGTGTCGATCATCTTCTGACACTCGGCCGGGTTCATCGCCATGGGCTTTTCAACGATGACGTGACAGCCGGCTGCGGCGGCGTCGATCGCGGGCTGGGCGTGAACGCCGTTGGGCGTGCAGATGTCCACCGCGTCGGGCTGGACTTCCTTCAGCATCGTCTTCCAGTCCTTATACAGCTTGACGACGCCCCATTTCTCTTCCATCGTCTTCAGACGAGCGGGAACGATATCAACGCCGGCGACGACTTCCACGTCGTCGAACTGCTTGAGCGCACCCAAGTGGGTCTGCGCGATACCGCCGCAGCCGATGAGGGCGATGCGGAACTTCTTGCCCTTGTATGAGGATTTGCCGTCGTCCATCGCGAGTGAATCGGTCGAAACGCTTGTGTCTGCCATGGGTCTGTGAACCTTGTAAAAAGGAGAACTAAAAATTCGATAGAGGGAGAAAGTGTCACGATTTGTAAGAAAAATGCAATATGCCGCGGCGCAATCCGGCAAAGTCGCGTCCGGACGATTTCGCCGGTATCCTTCAGCAATATGGCCTGGACGAGCTTGTGTGAAGTATCGGAATTGAAGGAAGGCAACGGGAAATACGTCGAAATCGACGGCTATCGGCTCGCGGTCTTCCTCCACCAAAGCCATCCCTACGTCTTGGACAACGAGTGCCCGCACGCCGGCGGTGATATGTCGCAGGGATGGGTGGATGATGACGCCTGCGCCGTCTGCCCCTGGCACGCCTGGAGTTTCCACCTCAAAGACGGCCGCCTCAAAGGCAGCACCGGGCCGGCGGGATTGAGCACGTATCCGGTCCGCGTTTACGAGTTCCAGGGTAAACACCTCGTGCAGGCTGATCTGCCGATGGCTTGACCCGCGCTGGCGCTGTAGTTATACTTTATGTCGTAAAGTATATCGCGACCAATGGACTCGACCTCTCCCACAACGCTCGAATACGCCATCCCGTCCGCGGTGCTCAAGCCCGTGAACCTGGCGACGGCGAGCTTCGTTCGAACCACCGCGATCGTTTCGGTGAGCGTGGGCGTGCTCATCCTTGTGGTCTATCGCCTGACCGCGATCCAAGCTCTGCCGGGGCTCGGCCTGCTATGGCTCGGTGTCGGCGGGCTGACGACGAGTTTCTGCGTCCTCTTCTCGATCATCCAACTCCTGTTGATTCGCAGCCCGGCACCCAATGCCGGTGCCGGACGCCGGCTTTACGCGACCGCGTTGCTGGTCGGGCTGGCGAGCTATCCGATCGCTTTCGGATGCGCCGCTGTCGGCTCCACGTGGATGGACGGTCCGCACTTTCGCCTACGCGTTTACAACGATTCCATCGCCGACATTGATTCGGTCCTGGTTCACTTTGACGAGGGGACGGTCGAACTCGGCCCGGTCAAAGCAGGCACGTTTAAGACCAGCGGTCTGAAGTGGCTGATGCATTCCGGCCCCCTCTGGATTACCGTCAAAGCTGGAAGTGACGAAAGACGCATCGTCGACCGTATCTTCAACGTCGTCATCTCGCCGCAACAGCACCACGCGCTCAGCGGCCCGTACTTTGACGTCCGCGTCGAAACCCGCGAACTCCCCAAATCCCTACTCGCTGCGACGCGACCGAGTACACCGTGATTGGCTCGCGCCCCCGCGACTACGCGATCCTCGCCATCGGCGTCTTCGCGTGTTCGCTGTCGGTCATTTTCCTGAAAGACAGCCACACGCACCCGATCTGGCTATCGGGCATTCGCACGCTCATCGCGGCGATGTTTCTTACGCCGCTGGTGCTGATCGAACTGCGCAAGAATCCTAACGCGATTTCGTTTCGAGACATCCTCCGGTCTCTCCCAGGCGGGGCGTTTCTGGCGGTTCACTTCATCACATGGACGATTGGCGCCCGCGAAACGTCGGCGGCGAACGGGTCGGTCATCGTCAACCTCGCGACCGTGGCCATGCCGATCATCATGTGGGGCATGAACGGCGAGCGCATCAACCGCGGCGAAATCCTCGGCTCCGCCGTCGCGATGTCGGGCGTACTGATCATGGTCTACGGCAATATCTCGCTCGGCGGCAATGTGCGCGGGGACGTGATCTGCTTCATCTCCATGATCCTCTACTGCCTGTACCTCGCCTTCGCCCGGCGCAACGGGATGGGCCGGAACATCTGGCTTTATGTCGTGCCGCTGTATTACTTCTGCGGCGTCATCTGCGTCACCACCGCGCTAATCATCCCCGGCATCCCGCTGCCGCCCATCAACCAGCACGAAATCGCAATGCTCGTTTGCCTGGGCCTCATCCCGACCGTGCTCGGGCATTCGATCATGAACTGGTGCATCAAATCGATGCGCGGGCAGGTCGTTTCAACTGCCAACCTCTGCCAGTTCGTCTTCGCCGGCGTGATCGCGTATTTCCGCTTTGGCGAAGTACCGGGCTGGCTGTTCTACCCGATGTGCGCGCTGATCATCCTCGGCTCCGCCATCGTCATCCGCGCGCACCGTGCGAAGACGGTGGATGTGGATGCGGAGAGTTGACTTGACCATCGCTCGCTGCTGATAATAGGGCGATGCGTTCGATTCACGTTCAAGTTTCCGACACGCTGGCCCGCCAGTTGACCGCGCTCGCGGTTGAGGAAGCGACGACACCGGCAAAGCTCGCGTCCCGGGTGTTGAAGGACGCGATTGCGGCGGCCAAGCGTAAAAAACTGCTGAAGCAGTGGGACGTGCAGACGATCCGTGCTTACAAAGAGCAGCCTGTCACGGATAAAGAACGCTGGCCGCAAAGTGAGCAGGCTTGGCCCGAATGGGAGGCTGGCGCATGGAACGAGGCGAAATCCGCTGGGTCATGTTCAAGCCGCCGGACAAAAGGCGGCCCGTCCTCATCCTCACGCGCCAAGAGCTGATTCCACACTTAAGCGACGTCGTCGTGGCACCCCTGACGACCACGATCCGTCAGACGAAATCACATGTCATCATTGACGCTGCCGACGGATTGGCAGTGACGTCCGCGATCAAACTCGACAATCTCGTAAGCGTGCAGCGCCAGAACGTGGGTGCGCGCATTTGCACGCTTTCCGATGAGCAAATGGAACACGTGAATCGCGCCATCGAGTACGCGCTGGGTTACCCGCGAGTGATTCGAATTACTTCGGGTTCGGCACTTCGACCGACCCGCCCCGGCAGTTCTTGAGGTAGTTCAGCCCGTGGACCTGGCCGACCATTTCCATGTCGCCGCGGTAGACGGGGTCGTGCCAGCCTTCGATGTCGATGCTACCCTTGTAGCCGTTCATGCGCAGGATCGAGATCACGTCCGTCCAGTTCGTATCGCCGAACCCCGGCGTGCGATGCCACACGTACGGTACGCCGCCACGGATGCCTTTTTCTTTCACCACGTCCCAGGCGATCGTCGCGTCCTTGCCGTGGACGTGCCACACTTTTTTGATGTACTTGCGCAACTGCGGGATCGGGTCAATCAGGCTGACCATCTGGTGACACGGCTCCCAGCACAGACCCAGCACGTCGCCGGGCACTTCGTTCCACATCGCTTCCCAGAACGTGGGGGCGTGAGCGACGTTCCACTTCGCCGAATGCCACCAGCCGCCCATTTCGCAGTTTTCGAAGGCGATTTTTACTCCCTTGGCTTCGGCGCGCTTGCAGAGATCGCCCCAGACTTTCTTGAACTGCGGCATTGATTCCATCACCGGCACGCCCTCCACCGCACCGGCAAAGCCGACAACGATGTTGCAGCCAAACAAGTGCGCGTTGTCGATGTACGCGCCGAACCACTTCGCATCCTCTTCTTTCGCCAGCGGGTTACCGAAGTAGCCGATCGAACTGATGATCGCCTTGCCTTCGATCGCCGTGCGCACTTCACCTGCCACGCGTTCGAAATCGACCTCCGTCACCCCGAATCCGCCGGTGAGCTGAAAGCTCTCGAAGCCGTGCTTCAGGATTTGGGGGATGTGGGTCGGGGCGCTCTTAATGCCCATCAATGTGCCGATTCGGATGTCCATGAGTGCCATGATGTCTACTGTGTCCTTTTCCAAAGCCTCGAACCGACTAATATACCATTCTTGGACGCAACTGAAATATCCCTGATCATTCCCACGCTGAATGAGGCCGCCAATCTTACGCCCCTGGCCGAGCGAATCGACGCCGCCATGCGGGGAAGGCGGTACGAAGTGCTGATTATCGACGACAACAGCCGCGACAATACGTCCGCAGTTTGCCAGCAGTTGTCGCGGCGGTTTCCGTTGCGGCTGATCGTTCGGCTTCAGCCGAAGGACGGTTTGTCCGGCGCGGTTCTGCACGGGATGGCCCAGGCGCGGGGGGCGATTGTCGTGGTGATGGACGCCGACCTCCAGCACCCGCCGGAAAAGCTTTCGGAGATCGTTTTTCCGCTGGAGCGTGGCGAGGCGGATTTTGTGATCGGCTCGCGGTACGTGAAAGGGGGGTCGATTGAATCGGGCTGGTCGCCTTACCGGGCGCTCAACAGTTGGGTGGCGACGGTGCTGGCGCGGCCGTTCGCGGGGAAGGTGCGTGACCCGATGAGCGGCTTCCTCGCGCTTAAGCGGGCCGACTACCAGAACGCCAAACGCCTTACGCCCCTGGGGTACAAGATCGGGCTCGAACTGCTCTGCAAAACGCGCGCGAAACGCGTCCTCGAAGTCCCCATCCACTTCGGCAAGCGGGCGGCGGGCGAGTCGAAGTTGAATCTCAAGGAACAATTCAGGTACCTCGAACATCTGTCGCGTCTCTACGATTTCAGCTACCCGCGCCTGTCGCCGATGCTGAAGTTTGGGGTCGTCACTTTGATCTCATGGAGCGTCGCGGCGGCGTATTTTGTCGCGATGCGGACGATCGGGTGGGGCGTGCTTGCCAGCGTGATCGCCTCTTACGGCTGGGTGCTCGCGGTGACTGCCGTGTTCCACGCCCGGTACGTGCGCACGCAGCGGGAGTTTCTGCTGCACCCGCGCCCCTGGCTCGATTTCCTGCTCGCCGGCGCCGGGGAATGGATCGCCTGCGGGCTGGTCGCGACGTACTTGGCGAAGCGCGCCGTCGTCCCCCACGAGGCCGATATCTTCCTGCTCAGCTTCGCCGCCGCGATGCTGATTCGATACATCCTCCGTAAAGAGCTGCTGCTGGACGTCCGCGGGCTGCGGCATGAAGTGCGGAAGGACGAGATGAAGTGACTATGACCCAAACCGATCCTCCCACGCGCCCGCTCGGTCTCCCTGATCAATCGGGGAAGACAGACGCGCTCCCGATCGTTTTCTCCGCGATCATTTTTTGCGTCCTTTCCATTTGGATGGCGACCGCGTCCAACGGGTTTCTTGAGGCCGACAGCATCACGCACTACCTCGCGCGTCGGTTCGCGCTCTCCGAACCGGCGCACCTGGTCAGCGTCTGGACCCGCCCGTTCTGCGTCGCGCTCTACGCCATCCCCGCGCACTTCGGCGGCCTGGTTGGTACGCGGGTGATGTCGCTGGCGCTGGTGATGGCGATGCTCGTCGTCACGCTCATCGTCAACCGCCGACTAAATTTCACCCGCGCCGCGTTCGTCGCGATCTTCCTCCTGACTCAGCCGCTCTTGTTTGCCCATTCGTTCTCCGAACTCACCGAAATCCCGTTCGCTCTACTGCTCATCTGCTGCTTCCTGGCGTACCAGCGGAAGCAGTTCCTGATCCTCACGCTGCTGGCGACGCTCGCTCCTTTGGCGCGCCCCGAAGGCTTCGGGTTGATGCTCGTCACCGCGTTCGCGCTGCTCGCGCATCGGCGATGGTGGTGGACGCCGATCCTGCCTTTAGGGCTGGTCGCCTGGTCCTGGGCCGGCTGGCACGTCTATGGCGGACCCAGCGAGTACCCGTGGTGGCGATGGCTTCCTGAAAACTGGCCTTACTCCGGCGACAGCGCCTACGGTCACGGGTCGATCTTCTGGCTCTCGATCATCCTGCCCGCAGTCATCGGTCCGATGGCGTTCCCGCTGGCGTGGATCGGAGCGTGTTGTTCCCTCTCCCTTCGGGCGAGGGTTAGGGAGAGGGGGCTCGCCGACGCGCAAGTGCTTCCGGGGTCGAAAGTCGACGGATCCACGGTTCTCGACGATCGATCTAGTGAAGCTTCTCCCGCGAAGCGCGCTCTGCCATTCGCCCGCTTCTTCCACGACCACGATTACCGCTGCCGCGCGCTCATCGCACTGATCCCCCTCGGCATCCTCGCCGGGCATAGCGTGCTCTGGGCGCTGGGCAAAATGGCTTCCAACGGCGAACCTCGGTATCTCCTCATCGTCGCTCCTTTCTGGGCGCTCCTGGCTGCCAAGGGGTACGAATGGGTCTGCAATCACGTTGGCGTCCGACGGCCTCTGCTCTGGACGATTTTCGCCGCCATCGCGCCGATCGCCGCGAATTTCGCGTACCCGTCGTTCCCGATCGGTCCCGCCGACGATGACAAGCTGTCGGACCAGGTTTGCGCGTGGCTGGAAACGCAAAGCGACCTGCGCCAGCAGTACCCGCTTTTCGGTGCCAGCTTGCCGCACATCTTCGTGCAGATCGACCGGGATCGTCTCGATAAGAAGCACGTCGTCGACAGCTCCCGCAAAACCGTCACCGCGCCGCCGCCGGGCGTGATGCTGGTGTGGGATCCGATCTACAGCGCCTTCAACTCCGACGAGCGTTTCGTCGTCAGCGAGCAACTGCTTCGCGACAACGGCTGGACCCCGATCGCGCGGTTTGACCAGCAGGCGCGCTACGCGATCGTGTACCTCAGCCCGTCCCCCGCCGCGAAGTGATGCGCGCGGAAGCTCCTGATTTCCGCGAAGCGGGCAGGCACGCAGCGCCGCCTCTGCCGATGACTCGCGAGACTGCGTCCCTGCCGCGACGCGCGTCATAGATTTTTCAGATTAAACATGCAGGCCGAGTCGCATCGAAGCAACGTCGTGACATGCACACGGATTAAAAACCCGTGTCATACGGTTCGTGCGTGAACCCCGCGCGGAGAATGCGGTGTAGCTGCGACGCCTGCGTCGCCCATTTTTGCGTATGTGACCAACAAATGGGCGACGCAGGCGTCGCAGCTACAGGCGCGTGGATCACCCACGATCCGTGTCACGCGGGTGGGGGGGTGGCGAAAAAACGACTCGCGCGGGGTTGGCCGCGCGAGTCGTGGGAGGTTGGGTTTTGAGAGCGGATCGAGGGGGGCGCGGTTACAGGTTCCCGCCACCGCCGCCGCCTTGCATTTGTTGCATGACTTGCATGACGGCGCTGATGATGTCCTGGACGGTTTTGCGGGGCACGTGGGTGTCAATGCGGAGGCTGGAGCCTTCGGTGCCGGCGCTGAAGCCGATCGGGGCCAGGTCCGGGGGGAGTTGGACGGGGATTTGCATCCCGAACGTGCCGGCGACGCCAGCGCCGGTGGTGAAGAACTCATCGAGTGCGAGGAAGCCTTCATAGACGCGCGTCTTGGGCAACTCTGCGGTGACGACCTTGATGTGGGCCAGGCCGGAAAGGTTGTCCTTGTTCTCCTTGGCGGCGGTGATGAAGCGGGCGATGTTCTCGTCGGTGGCGCTCTGGGCGAAGATGAAGTTGTCGTCCATCTGCGCCATGCTGTAGCTGAGCCCTTCGCCGCCGTAGAACAGGCCGAGCATCATTTCCGCCTGCATGGCGGCGGGGTCGTCCTTGGCCTGGGGCATCTCGACCTTCCAGGTGTCGAACGACACGCCTTCGATCGTACGGGCGGCGGGGGTGATGGTGAGATTGCCGAGCGCGTCGTCGGCGGCGTCAGGGTTTTTCTGTTTTGCCTGGGCCTTGATCTCGGCGAACAAATCCGTGACCACCGCGCCGGAGGCGTCGGCGGCAGACTTCATTTCCTTGCCGCCGCCTTTGTAGATCGCGACCTGCTGGAAGATGCCTTCCTGTCCGATCTTGGTGGGCGTGGGCATGCCGAAAATGTACCCCTTGTTCGCCTTGAACGCCGCGAGCAGGCTCTTGGCGGCGGTCTGGGCTTTCTCCTGGCCTTCGATCTTGTTCAGTTCCTCGACGATCGGCTTCGTGAGGTCGTCGATGACTTTCGCGGTCGCGACCGGGTCGGCGAAGGCGCCGCCAAACACCAGGTACTTGCCCGCGGGCAGGCCGGTGGTCAGTGAGGCGTCGGTGCCTTTGACGCTGGCCATCATCTTGCCGAGGTAACTGTCGGGCTTAAATTCGCTGATGACGGTGGTGTTGATGCCGGCGTCGCTGATGTTCAGACCCACCGAGGCGCTATCGACGTCCTTCAGGAACGTGCGGGCGACGTTGAACAGTTGCGTGACGGAGGTCTTGATCAGCGGGTGCCATTTTTCCGGCACATCCTTGCCGAGGTTCTTGGCGAGTTCATTGTTCACCTCCGCGAAGCCCTTTTCCAATTCTGGAAGCAGTTCGGGGGTGAGCTTGGAGAAGTTGGCGTAGAGGAAGAAATCCTGCCGGGCACCGTCCTTTGCGACGAAGCCGGCGGGCTTGAGCGTAGAGGCAGGCTTGGTGGCGACGAGGTTGCGCGTCGGGCTGATCGCGACGTACTCGCCCCAGTCGGCAGCAAAGGCAGGCTCGGGGTCGGTGGCGAGCTTGATTTCAGCAACGCCGCCTTCGACCTTGGCGTCTTCAAAGTTACTGAGGAACTCATCGTAGCTGGTGACCGGGACGAGCATGATCATGCCCGGCTCGCGCTGGCCTTCCTCGGGCTTGAGGATTGCGAAGCCGAGTTCGCCGTCGTCCTTGATGCCCTTGGTGATTTTTGCGCGGTTCTTCAGCGAACCGAGCGGGTCCGCCAGCGGGGGGACGAAACCGTCGATGCCAAAATCCTTCGCCAATTGCGCGACCTTGGCGCTGGTCTTGGTGAGGTTGGCGACACGGATCGCCACCAGCGCGTCGGCGGGGGCGCTTTCGAGCACGTCGGCGCGGGCGCTGGGCAGCGCAAAATTCGCCGCGATCAATGCGACGGCAGTCGCGAGAATGCGTTTGGTCTTCAGCATAAATAGCTCCTCTGTTGGTTCGATAAGAAAAAGTAAAAGTTACTAGAACGCTATCACACCCGTTTTGAACAATCAACCACGGACTTTACCAAATGAAGTAAGCGTCAGTCCGACACATCACCATCCGGCGGTCGGACTTGCGCGCTTACAGCTCTTGGACGAGCGCGATTCCAACAATGACCAGAATGACCGCCAGCACCATGGCCCCGGCGACGATGCCAAAAATCGCCCGGCCCATGCCGTGACGTTCGGGGTGCTTGCGGATGTCGCGGATCGCGACGATGCCAAAAATGATCGCGAAAGGCGCGAAGATGGGGATGGGCGAAAGCAGCCCGAGATACCCCGCAGCGATCGCCCAGCCACTGCGGCCGACGGGGATAAGCATGCGGATGCCGGCGTCCTGGCCGATGTCTTTCGGTGGCGGATGCGGCGTCGCATACCCAACAGACATCGGCGGCAACGGTGGCGGGGCGGGCTTGCCCGGGTTCGGTTGAACGGCCGCCGGGGGCGCTGGATTGGGCGAGAAGATCTCCATGATCCCACCCGCCGCCACCCAGTTGGGCATCGGTTCGCGCCAGACCTGATCGGTGGGTTTCAGTACGCCGGCGCGGGCGTTGGCCTGCATCTGCTGGATCGTTACCGGTCCGGTCGCCTGCCCGTTGTGGACGTAGTACCACTCGTCGGTTTTGCTCATAGTTTACCCCGCTCACTTTTTTATGACGTAGGTGCTGGCGAGCAGGTCGTGCAGCGCCTGCTTCCGCTCGGTCCAGCCCGCCATCATGTAGCCGATGCAGAGGATGATCGCCGAGAGAAACTTGGCGAAGTGCCTGCCGGTTGCGCGTCCGAAGCTGATCCGGTTGCCATTGGTGTCGGTGACGATGATGCCGCACGCCATCTTGCCCAGCGTTGCCTGCTGGGCGCTGGATTCCATCAACGCCGAGTAAAGCCAGCCGAGGACGATCCCGACCAGGTTCCCAACACCATTCGCCACCGCTTCCATCTGCGTGCCCGCACCCATCGCGATGCCGATGCCGAAGCCGAGGACGCCCCCGATGATCGCGCCGGCGACCCCGGTCACGATCCCATCGATCAGCGTCGCCAGGACACGCCACCAGAATCCGACGTAAACGACCTGACGCGCGGAATTCGGCAGGAACTGGTTGCTCAGACTCGGCGCGGCATAAGCAAGCGGTGGCTGTAGTCTAGCGCCCGACGGAGTGAACAGGCCCGACATCGTGGAAATCGCCTGCCACTGGGTCATCCCCTCGTGCCAGACCAAATCGCTCGACGCCATTTGCCCTGCGGCGACGCGCTGCTTCAGGTCGTCGAGCGTGACCGGGCCGAATTGTTGATCGCCTTGTGCGTAGTACCAGTCGTGCGGTCCGAATTGCGACATTTGGATTCACCCTTTCCCCATTTGGAGCAGGACCAATTTACCCCCTCGGATCGTTCCCCGCCAGTGCATGACATCCGCCACGCCGCCCGTACAATCCCGCCAGCCGATGGCAAAGCTGCGCAATGATCGAGTCGACTGGATTCAGTATATGGCGTTGCGCATCGTCCACATGATGATGCACTGCTGGCCGGTGCAGTGGAATCTGCGGCTCGCTCAGTACATGGGCGATGCGCTCTACTACATCGACGCCCGGCATCGCAAACGCGCGATCGGCAACATCACCCGGTCGTTCCCGACTTACTCGCAGCGGCGGGTGCGGCGGCTGGCGCGCGAATCGATGCGGCAGACGATCATGCTGTTTATAGAGGTGCTGTTCACGACGCGGCTGGTGCGGATCGAGACGTTCACCAAGCACGTACGGCTGGGCAATTTCACGCAGACGCTCGAGCTGCTGCTGGACCGGCATCGCGGGCTAATCATGCTGACGGCGCACTACGGGAACTGGGAGATTCTGGGATACGTGCTGGCGACGCTCGGCCTGCCCACGGTCTCGGTCGCCCGGCCGCTGGATAATCCGTATGTGAACCAGTGGCTGCTGGGCGTGCGCGAAAAACGCGGGCAGCGGATCGTGGACAAAAAAGGCGCAACCGAGGACATCACTCAGACGCTCGAAGCCCACGGCGCGGTCGGTTTTATCGCCGACCAGAACGCGGGACCAAAGGGGATATTTGTCGATTTCTTCGGCCGCAAGGCGAGCACGTATAAATCGATCGGGCTATTGGCGATGCGGTACGACGTTCCCGTGATCATCGGATACGCACGCCGGATCGGGACGAAGTTTGAGTTCGAAGTCGGCACGCAGGACGTGATCCTGCCGGAAGAATGGAAGGCCCAGGACCAGCCGCTGCACTACATCACACAGCGGTACACCAAGGCGATCGAAGATTTCGTCACCGCCGAACCCGGTCAATATCTGTGGGTCCACCGTCGATGGAAATCGCGTCCGAAAGGCGAAGCGCCCGAAGCGTTTGACTGAACGACGGCGTCGAAATGGTTGCAGGATTGGATGAAACTTGTGGGAATCGGTCGAGCGTGGTCTATTGTGATCAAGCGGAGGAACTCACATGAAGTCGTTTCTGAAATCGGTCATATTGTCGGTATCGGTCCTGGTCATCGGCTGCGGCGAAAGTGGCGGCGACAGCTCGGGCAAGACGCAGGTGGCGGTGATCGCCAAGAGTACGGTCAACGCCTACTGGAAAGCCGTTGAAGCCGGCGCGAAGCAGGCGGCGGACGAGGAAAACGTCGAGATCTTCTGGACTGGTCCGGACGCCGAGACCAACCACTCCCAGCAGGCCGACATGGTCGACAACATGGTTAACCGCGGCGTGAAGGGGATCGTCCTGTCGCCGACCAACGTCGACGCGCTGGTGCGCCCGGTCGAATCCGCCGCCGCGCGGGGCATTCCGGTGCTGCTGATCGACTCGACGCTCCATAGCGACAAGCCCATCAGCGTGATCGCGACCGACAACTACGCCGCCGGCAAGCAGGCGGCCGACGCGCTGATCGCGGCGATGGGCGACAAAAAACCCAACGGTGGGAAAGTGATCATGCTCCGATTCCTCGAAGGATCGGGCTCGACCGAGGCACGCGAGAAAGGCTTTACTGACGCGATCAAGGCCGCCGGGCTGGAACTGGTCGACAACGCCTACATCAAGGGCGGCGGCTCCACCACCGACGCCGCCGACACCGCCGACGCGCTTCTGCGTCGCAACACCAAGGACAACAAGCTGGCGGTCGACGGTATCTTCGCTTCCAACCAGCCCACCGCGATCGGCATGCTGAGCAAGCTCGAACAATTCCGCGCCCAGGGCATTGCGATCGACGCCCCGTACGTCGGCTTTGATGCGCACGAAGTGCTGCTGAAAGGCGTTCGCGACGGCAAGGTCTCCGCCATCGTCACGCAGGATCCCAGGACGATGGGGTACAAAGGCGTGAAGGAAATGGTCAAACACCTGAAGGGACAGCCGCTGGAAAAGAACATTGCTACCGCGACCGCGACGGTGACGAAGGAGAACATCGATAAGCCGGAGATCAAGGCCGTCACACTGGAACCGTAACCCAAGGCTGTATGACCGATACACTCCTGACCATGCGGGGGGTTGCCAAGCGGTTTGGGTCGACGATCGCGCTCAAGGGTGTGGATCTGGACCTGAACGCCGGGGAGATCGTCGCGCTGATCGGCGAGAACGGCGCCGGCAAGAGCACGCTCATGAAAGTGCTGTCGGGTGCGCATCACCCGGACGAAGGCACGATGCACCTGGCCGGCCAACCCTACCAGCCGCGCGGGCCGCTGGAGGCGCGCAAGGCGGGCGTGGCGATGATTTATCAAGAGCTCTCAATCGCGCCGGACCTCACGGTGATGGAGAACATCCTACTCGGCGTGGAGCCGGGTGCCGGGCCGTTCATCGACTGGTCGCAGATGCGCAAAGGTGCCATCGACGCGCTGCACGAAGTCGGCCGCGGGGATATCGATCCGAAAGCGCGGGCGGGAGACCTGTCGATCGCGGAGCAGCAACTCGTGGAGATCGCACGATCGATGGCGCT
>JBBQQZ010000063.1:0-13494 GCA_038215325.1 Tepidisphaerales bacterium
GGCGACGTCGGCGTGGGGTTGATACCGCGCGGTCCAGACGCCTGCCCATGTTGCGGGTCGCAAAGGGAGGTAGTGAAATCGTTCGAGCGCCCGATAGTCGCGCGGCGCGCCCGGCGCGATCGAGATCGTGCCGGGTAGCAAATCGGACAGGACGTGGTGTATAGTGTTCATGGGCAATTCCACTCGCGCTACAGTCGGTTCGGGCAGAGGATGGGGCAGGCCTGCGGCGCGGTTCGATAAATTTTGTTCGAGACAGCGATCATGTCCGATGTAATCAGATGTCCAGACTGCGGGGGCGTAGTCGGTGCGACGCCCGAGGAAGGCGTCAAGGTCTGCCAATGCGCCATCAGTGCGTACCATCCGAGTTCGCAAATGATTGCCGACGCCGAGGCGAAGGTCGCCGCCGAAGCGGTGGCGTCGGAGGTGGCGGAGAAGGTCTGTCGCGTTTGTCATATGGACCTGTCGGGACACCGACGATTGAAGGACTCGCTCGGGTACATTTGCGTGAAATGCGCCCAGGCGGAACAGGACGCGAAAGAGGCGGGCCTGGTGACCTGCGGCGAATGCAATCGCAAGCTGAAGCCAGCGGGCCTGATCGATTTCCACGGCACGAAGATCTGCCGAAAATGCTTCGCGGATCACCAGGAGCTCAGCCGCTTCAAAGCCCCCCCGCCGAAGCTGGACGGACACGACACGCACGAAAAACGGCGGCTCTTCATCATGCTCGCGATCGCAGGCGTGCTGCTGCTGATCATCATCCTTCGGGCGCTGGGGATTCTGGGAACGTAGTGTGAATGACGACTCGCGTTTCACCGAAATCACACACAACGCTAACGTCCGGCATGAGCGCCCGCGCCAGATCATCGTGACTGGTGACGACGATGGCGGCGAGCGTGGGGGTTCGGTCGATCAGCTTGCGGAGCGCCCGCGCGACGACGATCGCGGTGACGCGGTCAAGCAACGCCGCGAACTCGTCCATCGCGATGACGGCGGCGGACGAGGCACCTGCGGCGCGGGCGATCATCATCGCGAGGATCAAGCGCCAGCGCTGGCCGTCCGACAGTTCGCTCGGCCGGCTGAGGTACGTCCACGCCTCCGCTAACCCCACGCGCGATAGCAGCTCCAGCGCCCGCACAATTGCGATCTCATCGGATTGCTCTGCCGACGAACCGCCGACCAGAGCGCAGACGCAGTCGATCACGGGCTCGTCGGGTAACTCGATCGACGCAGGATCGATCCATGTGATGTGCTCGTCCGTTTGTTGCCGGATCGCGTGGAGCAACTGCGTCTTGCCCCCGCCGCTGGGACCGGTGATGAGCGTGATCGTGCCGGGGCGCGGGATGAGCCGGCCGGGAAGTCGCGAGACGCCATCGGGCGCAAGACGATGCGCAGGCAAGTCGAAGAGGTCTCGGACACGGGGGATGAAGGTGGTCATGGGGACTCCGATAAAAAGAACGTGGACGCTCGGCGCGCCGATTAGCCGGATCGTCCACGACCCGTTTCTTGCGCGTCGCGGAACCATGCCGTGGACGGCACGGCTAAACGGCATAACATATTGGTTTTGCAATTGTCGTTATATTCATCATTCTAGCGCAACAGATGTGGTCCGGCGCGTGCTGGCGCGGACGACGCCTCGCGCGAAGTGCATCTGGATCTGTACCGCCGCGACGGGGATGCGGTGCTCGCTCGCCAGACGGCGCAGCGAGACGCCGGCGACGAGGTGCTGGATCGCGAGCGTGCGGATGTCGTCCGGAAGCGGGCAGCCGGGATCGAGCAACACCCGAGCCTCGGACGACCCGAGTCGCGACTGGATCGCTGCAAGCCGGCGCGAAATCGTGCCGGGGGACAAACCCATTGACCGCGCGATCGCGCGGTGCTTCTGCCCGGCGGCGGACATCTTCAGCATCGTCCGGTCCGATTCCGGCAAAAACTCCAGGTTCCGACGCCCCCGCGGAGCGTGGTCGGCGAACCGATACCGAATCTGCTCCGGCTTCTGATCCGGGTCCAAAAGCTGATACATAGGCTTGCCCCACTTTCAAGAGAAGAAGTGTTTAGTGGTTATCAAACATCAGGGTATATGTTAGGTATTAGTACGGTTAAAGCAAGCGAAAAATTTATTGTCGTAAAGTCTTACTCCCGATGCATTTACGAGTTGATTGTGTAGATTTTTTTATAGAATCTTGAATCCGTCAAATCAGACGATGCGCCGTCCCCCGCATGTTCCTCACTCCGCATAGCCGCGAGCTTGCTCGCGCATCCGAACCGCAAGCAAGCTCGCGGCTACCCGGGGGTTGGGGGACGGGGGAAAATTCAAGGAGCGTCGCGCGGTTTGGTAGCGATCCGGGCACACGAAACCACGCCTCCACCGACTCCGGTTGTGATCGGCGGGCGGGGGCGTTACAAGGGTTCGCATGGCTGAGCAGATTCTCAATCTCGACCAGGTGAAACACGTCGCCAAGCTCGCGCGCCTGGCGATTCCCGAAGCGCAATTGCCGAAGTTTACAGAGCAGCTCGAATCGATCCTGGAGTACGTCGAACAACTGAAACTGGTGGACGTCACCGGCGTCGAACCGATGGCGCACGCGGTTCGATTGACCAACGTCCTCCGCGACGACGTCGTCCAGCCCGCGCTCACCCCCGAACAAGTGCTCGCCAACGCCCCGGACACGGACGGGCCGTTCTTCAAGGTTCCGAAGGTGATCGGGGATGACGACTCAGCGGGCTAGCGTTCGAGTATGATCTGGTTCCATTGGGAGACCAAGATGGATGAAGTTGCGATCCGATTCCATGTCGAACCGCTCCCCGAGGGCGGGTTCCTGGCGACCAGTCCGGATGTACCGGGCTTGATCGCGGAGGGTCGAACGGTTTCCGAAGCGATCGAAATCGCGCGCGACGTGGCGAGGAAGATCGCCGACTCGTGCATCGCGCACGGCGATCCGCTTCCGCCGGCGCTCGGGAAGCGGGGCACGCCGCACGCCATTGATTTCATCGTCCCCGTGGGAGTGGCATGAGATGGGTCGCCTGAGTGGATTCCGTTACCGGGATGTGATCGCAAGATTACGTGCATACGGCTACACGTTCGATCGTCAGGCGGCGGGGAGTCATGAGATCTGGCGACAGACCGAGACTGGAAGAAAAGTCACAATTCCCCATCATGGCAAAGATATGCCTGAAGGAACGCTCCGTGCGATTCTTCGCGAAGCGAGCATTGACATCGAAGATTTTCTGAAGGTCTGACTATGCACAGCCTGTTTGACACCCTCCTGCAATCCCGTGACGCCATCGCGTCGAAGAAGATTTCGTCGGTCGAACTGACGAAGCACACGCTCGATCGCATTGAGAAGCTCAATCCGTCGCTGAACGCCTACAACGAAGTCTGGTCGGAGCGGGCGCTTCAGGTGGCGAAGGAAGTGGATGAGGGCAAGCGCGCCGGCGTGCTGGCGGGCGTGCCGATCGCGATTAAGGACAACCTGTGTACCAGCACGGGCAAGACGACCTGTTCATCAAAGATGCTCGCCAACTTCAAAGCCCCCTACGACGCGACGGCAGTGAAACTGCTGGAGGCGGCGGGCGCGGTGATCGTGGGCAAGACCAACCTCGACGAGTTCGCCATGGGCTCATCCACCGAAAACAGCGCGTTCGGACCCTCCAAAAACCCCTGGGACACGTCCCGCGTGCCCGGCGGATCGTCGGGAGGGTCGGCGGCGGCGCTGGCGGCGTCGTTGTGTGCGGCGTCGATCGGGTCAGACACCGGCGGGTCGATCCGCCAGCCGGCGTCGTTGTGCGGGCTGGTTGGGTTGAAGCCAACCTATGGCCGGGTCTCGCGTTACGGGCTGGTGGCGTTCGCATCGTCGCTCGATCAGATCGGACCCTTCGCCTGGAACGTGCCCGACGCGGCCCTGCTGCTGAACGTCATCTCCGGGCATGACCCGAAAGACACGACATCGGCGCCCATCGATGTCCCCGACTACCTCTCGCAGATCGACAAACCGATCGAAGGCCTGCGCATCGGCGTAGTGAAAGAGTACCAGTCGCTCCCCGGGCTTGATCCGCAGGTCAAGCTGGCGATCGATCAGGCGATTGAAACGTATAAGAAACTAGGCGCGACGATCGTCGAAGTCTCGCTCCCCAACAGCGCCTACGGCATCGCGGCGTACTACGTGATCGCGCCTTGCGAAGCCTCCAGCAATCTCGCCCGTTACGACGGCGTGCATTACGGGCACCGCACGAAGGAGCCGGTTAGCGACATCGTCGATCTGTTTTCCAAGAGCCGCGCCGAAGGCTTCGGCGACGAAGTGAAACGCCGCATCATGATCGGCACGTACGCACTGTCGTCGGGTTACTACGACGCCTACTACGTGCGTGCCCAGAAGATCCGGGCGCTCATCAAGCAGGACTTCGACAACGCCTTCAAGGATTGCGACGTCGTCCTCACGCCCACCAGCCCTTTGCCGGCGTTTAAGATCGGCGAGAAAAGCAGCGATCCCTTGAGCATGTATCTGTGCGACGTCTTCACCGTCACCTGCAACATCGCCGCCATCCCCGGCGTGAGCATTCCGTGCGGGTTCACGTCAGGCGACAAGCCCCTGCCCATCGGCATGCAATTGCTCGGGCCGGCGTTCGGTGAGGAAAAGCTGCTGCGCGTGGCGCGCATGTACGAGAAGGCGACCGACTGGCACACGAAACGGCCGACGATATGAAAACGACTGATTAGCCGCAGATGGACGCAGGTAAACGCAGATGAAATGTGTTCAAGACACTGTCATCCTGAGCGTACTCGCGAAGGATCTGCTCGACCGACGCGGCAAGTAGATCCTTCGCGAGTTTGCTCAGGATGACAACGTTTCTACATTCTTCCGCATCGGCGTGAATCTGCGTCCATCTGCGGCTCAAACGCTACGTTACGCGAACACCCCGACATACGTCGTCTTCTCGAACGTGCTGTTGAACCCACTCGTGAAGTAAAGCTTTCCGCCGATGACGTCTGCGACGCCGCTGAAGCGGGGCGCGGGGATGGATGCGTGGGCGGTCCACTTGTTGGTGAGCGGGTCGTAGCTGTTGACGTTTTTGAGCTTCGCCTGGTTTACGCCTTCGCCTCCGATGGTGAAGATTCGTCCGGCGTGGGCGAAGGTGGTGGCGGTGTTGTGGGAGCGCGCCGAGGCGAGCGACGCAAGGGTGGTCCACTTGTCGGAGTTGGGGTCGTACCGCCAGGCGCTGCTGACGTAGACCGCCGCCTTGTCGTTGCCGGTTTGTCCACCGACGACGTAGACCGATCCGTCAAGCCCGACCGAGCCGAACCGCGTGCGCACGGCCGGGAGGTTCGCGTGCGACTTCCAGCCGGCGGCGGTGTTGTTCAGGTTGAGCGACCAGACTTCCGCGCGGTCCTTGCGCGACGAATCGCCGCCGCCCATGATATACAGCCGTCCATCGACGATCGCCCCGCCGCCAGCACCGCGGGCCTGGGGCAGATCGGGGAGGGTTTGATAACTGTTGGTCTGCGTGTCGTAACGATAGACCTTGCTATTGGCGAACGACTGGTTGCTGCCGACCTTCGTGTACCCGCCGGCGATGTAGATGTAGCGGGCGTCCACTGCGGTCGCGGGCTGTGCGGTGGGGACGGGCAGTCTTGCGATCGACGCCCATTGGTTTTTCGTGGTGTCGAAGACGTGCGCGGTGTCGGTGGGCTTCCAGGTGCTGTCGAAGTACCCGCCGAAGACGTAGAGTTTGCTCCCCACCGCCCCGCCGAACGCTTCGGCTTTGCCGACGGGCATGGAGGCGGCGGATTTCCAACTGAGCGCGCCGAGCGTGGTCGGCGCGCCCGAATTGGGTGACGGTATCGGTGTGGGTGTGGGTGTGGGTGTGGGCGCGGGCGCGGGCGCGGGCGCGGGGTTGCTCGCCGTGCCGACGTATTCGATGGTGAGGTAGCCGATGTCATTCGCGGTCGCGTCTGCGCCGTTTGCGATCGTCAGTTTGCCGTCGGTGACATCGAGCGTCAGCGTGCCGCTGAGCAGTCGTTTCGACGACGTTGTCGTCCCGGCGACCACGGTTTTTCCCTCGGCGGTGATGTTGATCCTGCCGCCGAAGGATTCAGGGTCGCCGGCACCGACCTGCACCTTGTACTTGCCCGACTGCAATTGCATCTCCCAAGCCCGCGATCCACCGGCCTGCATGTCGATGAACGTTTTATGACGCTGGTACGGCGTATAGGTCGTGGTGCGAGCGACGGCGTTGGCGGTGCTGTCGATGCTCCAGCCGTACTCGTAGCCGCCTTGTCGCGCGCCCATCACCAGCCCAACGTCCCCCACCGTCCCGCCCGCAGGCGCGGCACTGGCGGGTGTGAAATCGACGCTGACGGGGAGCGCCCCGTCCATCAACTGGCGATTTTCAAGCGTTTCGATAAGCGGTCGGGTCTTTTTTGTCATGGTGGTGCGCCCGCTGCTACAGACGTTGCGGGCACTGGAAACATACACCAGAAACGACAAGCGGGCGAAACATCCTCGAGCAACGGCCTCTATTCGTCAGGGCAATCGCATGTGCCTTGGTCCCCTCTCCCGCGTACTCGCGGGAGAGGGTTAGGGACAGAGCGTCGGGAAATAGGGATTTCGATGTTGTAGCAAAAAAACCCTCACCCCAACCCTCTCCCATGCGTATATGGGAGAGGGGGTAAAACGGAACATACGATCGCCTTACGCTATTCGTCGCACGGGCAAGACGCCAGCGCCGATCAACCCGTTTTATTTGCCCGGCTTCACATCCGGCTTCGGCTTGTCCTTGCCCACCTCCACCTCGGCCAATACCGAGCCCATTCGCGCCCCCTTCAGCTTAAACGTGCCGATGATCTTCGATCCGTCCTGTAACACGCACACCACGCCCGGCTGGGTGAGTTTGCTGCTGGTGCCCACCGGAACTTGCGCGAGCGTGAAGGTCGCGCCGTTCTTGGTCAGCGCGTTCGTGAGTTCGACGCAATCCTTCCCCAGGCTGGCCGGGAGCGCGTCGGATTTATGCCACTTCACCTCGTTCGCCTCGACGGCGGCGAGGAGTTTGTCGATGTCGTCGAAGCTCTGCTTCTGCGACGTCGCCCGGCCGAGGTAGCTGGTGAGCATTTGTGTCGCGGCGCGGGCGTACACATCAACCGACGCCGTCCGCTCCTCACTCGTCCACCACGCCTCCCACTTCGTCTCAAACCCCGCCGCCGAGCCGAAGCTGTCCTGCCACGCTTTTTGCCAGGGCACCTGTTTATTGAGCGCGATCATGAACCTGCCGAACGCCTTCTGGTATTTCCCGTCCTCGCCATGCGCCAGGAAGGTGACCATCGTCCACGCCTGGTCGTAGTTGTTGATGTTCAACTCGCGGTTCCACTGCTGATGGGTCGTGCCCATCATCCTTTCGACGGATTTGAAGCTGCCCTTGGCGAACAATCCTTGCACACGCTTGAGGCGATGCCGCGGGATCGCGCCGCTGACGAACCCGTCGCCGGTGTAGACGGCTTCGCCAAAGTATTCCGCGAGGCCTTCGTTCACCCAGATCGGCATATCCCCGCCGATGACTGCCGCGGCGAACTGGTGGAAACCTTCGTGCTGGATGGTGTGCCAGGTGTTGTTGTTGAGCTTTTCCCCCGCGATCGCCATGAGCGAAGCGCCCGTAAACACCCCGGCCGACCCTTCGATCCCACCGTTGCGGTAGTAGTCTGCCGGCTTGCGGAAGAGCATGAACGGGAGCTTCTGGTTCAGCCGTCCCGAAAAATCCCGCGTGCGCGCGATGTATTCGTCAACCATCGCCTCCATGCGTAAGAGCACTTCCTGCTCTTCCTCGGGACTCAAATCGTGGATCAAATAGTGATATTTCCCCTCGACGCCTTTCATTCCTGCGGGCACTTTGGGCGGCAAACCGCCCGCCTGCGACGATAACGCCAGCACCAACGCCAGATAGATCGATCGAGCAACACGCATCGCACTCTCCCGGACGACCTATGCAACTGGCATCCCCATCGGATGCAGGCTACATTCCTCGCGTTCGCATTCTACCTATGTCCACCTATAGACGTAATGTTCTTGTCGGCATCGTGATGCTTTCAGCGCTGGGGATGCTCGGCTGGATGATCCTTCGCTTCGGCGGGAAGATCGCCCAGCCGTTTGCGCCGGCGATGACCAAGGTCCGCTTCCTTGCCGACCGCGCCGACGGCGTGAGCGACGGTTCGGGCGTCTACTTCCTTGGCGTCAACGTCGGCCGAGTAGTCACGGTCACGCTGGGGGACAATCTGGAAGACATCTGGTTCGACGCGGAGGTCGAAGCCTCCCGCGCCCTTCCGGCGGGGATGACCGCACGCATCCGTCAGGCATCGCTCCTGGGCAGCGGGTCGCGGATCGAACTGATCGCGCCGGCAACCTCGCAGCCGGCCCGCTTGAAGGCCGGCGAGATCATCAAGACCGAGTTCGTCGGGCTCGAATTCTTCCCGAAAGAGATCAAGGAACTGAGCATCGAAGTTGCCGCCGCCGCGAAGCAGTTTCGTGAGGCGAACGTCGTCGGCAACCTGAACAAGCGCCTCGCCGAGGTAGGCGAAGTGCTCGGCGAGACGCGCAAGACGCTGGAGAGCGCGAATAAGATCGTCGCCGACGACAAAGTACGTGCCGACATCCTCACCGCGATTGAGAACATCAAGACCTCGAGCGAGAACGTTCGCAGCGTGACCGAGCGGGCCGACAAGATCGCCGGCGCGATGGAGCGGGCAGTCGGCAACGTCGAGAAGACCAGCGAAACCGCCCACATCGAGCTGACCGAGGTCGCCAAGATCACCAAAACGCGTTTGGAGGAAGTTTCCAAGGTGGTGCAGCAGGCGAACGAGATCGCCGCCAAGATCAACACCGGCCCGGGCACCGCGTCACAACTGGTGAACGACCCCAAGCTCTACCAGGGCCTCGTCGACACCACCACCGAACTAAACCTCACCATCAAAGACCTGAAACGCCTGATCCAGCAATGGGAACAGGAAGGCGTGTCGCTGAAGCTTCAATGACGACGGGCTAGGACCGCATCAATCCTGCGAGTTCGGCTTCGCTCGCTTCGCCGCTGATGAAGCGGCTGACGACCGGGTCGGTGCTGCTCTTCATTTCGTCCGGCGTGCCGTCGAACCGCACTTTTCCCTCAAACAGCAGCACCATGCGGTCGGCCACTTTGAACGCGGAGTTCATGTCGTGGGTGACCACGATGCTGGTGATCTGCAACTCGCGCTGGAGCTTGAGGATCAATTCATTGATGACATCGGAGCGGATGGGATCGAGCCCGGTGGTGGGTTCGTCGTAAAGGATGACCTTGGGGTTCATCGCGATCGCCCGCGCCAGCGCCACGCGCTTGCGCATCCCGCCGGAGAGTTCGATCGGCAGCTTGTTCGCGATGTCGGGCAGGCCGACCATGTCGAGCTTCTGCTGCGCGATCCGCAGGATCTCAGTCTTGTCGAGCTTCGTGTGTTCAACGAGCGGAAAAGCGATGTTCTCGATATTGCTGAGCGAATCGAACAGTGCGCCCATCTGGAAGAGGAAGCCGAAGTTTTGCCGGACCGGATCCAGCTTGCGCTCGGGCAGTTCATCGATCCGCACGCCTTCGAAATAGACCTCGCCCTTGTCCGGCCGCAATAGCCCGACGATGTGCTTCAGCAGCACGCTCTTGCCCGTGCCCGACGGACCGAGAATGACGATCGTCTTGCCCGCCTCAATATCCAACGACACCCCGTCCAGCACGACAAGCTTGCCGAAGCGTTTGTGGAGATTGCGTAGGGAGATGATGGGCATGGTGTGCAAAGTGGCCAGTGGTGAGGGGCGCTTGGCGAGACTGGGTGTTGCTCGCAACGCGCCACTCGCCACTAACCGAACAGACTCCGCATCCCGAAAAACGCCACGTACAGGTCTTGGGCCAGCTTGGCGAAAAAGAAATTGAGGATCATGATCGCGACGAAGCTGGTGACGAAGCTTTCTGTGCAAGCTTTGCCCACGCCCGAGGCGCCAGCCCCGCAGGTGAAGCCCTTGTAGCAACTGATAAGCCCGATCGCCCCGCCGAAGAAAAAGCTTTTGCCGATGCCTTCCATGATCTGCCAGGTATCGATCGCCTGCTCGCTGAACATCCAATACGGTGCCGCCGGCACGCCGAGCGTTCGCACGGCGATGAAGTATCCGCCGAGCACGCCCAGGAGATCGGAGTAGATGGTGAGGATGGGCGTCAGCAGCAAGCACGCCAGGAGCCGCGGGACGACGAGATAGCGGATCGGGTCAGCACCCATGACGCGCAGGGCGTCGAGCTGTTCGGTGACGTTCATCGTCCCCAGCTCCGCCGTCAGCGCACAGCCGATCCGCCCCGCGAGCATCACCGCCGCCAGCACCGGGCCGATCTGTTTCACCACCGACAGATTGATGATCGAGCCCATGCGCTCTTCCTGCCCCAGCGCCTTGAACTGGTTGTAGGATTCGATCGCCATCACCATGCCGATGAACGACCCGGTCACCGCGATGACCGGCACGCTCTTGACGCCCACGTCCCACATCTGCGGTAAGAGCAGCTTCCACGTCTTGGCGCGAAACCCCACCGTGAAGAGCCAGCGAAACGTCAGCCCCGCAAAGATGAAGAAGTCGCCGAACAAAGCCAGCACGTTATTGGTGCGACGGCCAACGTTTTCAACAAGACCAATGGGCATGTGACCGGGATGATAGTCGCTGGCGTGCGATGCGGGAATGGGAGGAGGTCAAACTCAAAACTCAAAGCTCAGGAAACAAGAGAAAAGAGACAAGGAACAAACAATGACCAACGACGCAAAAAGATAAAACTCAAACAAGCCCCGCTGCGAGCCTCGTTTGAGTTTTGTCTTTTGCCGCTTTGGATTTTGTTTGTTTCTTGTCTCTTGTCTCTTGTCTCTTGTTTCTTGCCTCTTACCCCTTGTCTCTTGTTCCTTGAAATTTCCAACCGGCGTCTACTTCGCGCCCACCGGCACCGGCGTCACTGCCGCGGGGCGGGGGATGTTCAGCGGGGCACCGCTGACCGAAGGACGCGGCGCGAACCCGCCCATCTGCGGCGCGGGCTTCTCGGGGGCGTCGCCTTCCTTCTTCGCCGGCTTGTGATCCGGCTGGAGCACCAGCGTCATTCGCCGGCCTTCCATCTTGGCGTCGCGCTCGATCTTGCTACAGGTGTAAAGCTGTTCCTTGATCGTGCGGAACAGCTTGTAACCCAAATCCGTATGCGCCATTTCACGGCCCTTGAACTGGAGCGTGAACTGGACCTTGTTACCCTCTTCCAGGAAATCCCGCGCGTGGTTGATCTTGATCTCCAGATCATGATCGCCAATCCGGACCGTGCGCAGCTTCAACTCCTTGAGCTGGCCACCCTTGGAGTGGGCGCGCGATTTGGCTTCCTTCTTCTGCTGCTGGTAGCGCCACTTGCCGTAATCAAGGATCTTGCAGACCGGCGGGCGCGCATTGGGGGCGACCTCGACCAAGTCCAGACCCGCCTCACGCGCCATGCGCTGGGCTTCGGAGGTCGGGACGATGCCGACCATTTCCTCTTTGTCATCAATCAGTCGGACCGGCGAGATACGGATCTGTTCGTTGTGGCGAAAATTAGTAGCGATGGCTAAAACTCCGAAAAAACCTGGCCGCGGGTGCGCGGTGTTGCTCACCCGACAGCGAACACAAACTCCTGCAAAACGCCCGCCTCCGGGCGCTTCAGAGAATCCAAATCGGCCCGTCCTCCCGCACGCGCGGGACGCGAAGCCGACTTCGGATCGTATTTTGGGCAGTCCAGCCCAAAATCGCAAGTGAAATTGGGTTCAGAACGCCCGTTTGTCGCATCCCTCCCGACGATCCCACCTGCCCCGCCCCCGTAAAGCCGACCGGTTCGCCCTGCGACTTGGACCGTCAATCCGCTCGAAAGCGGCAAGCAAACCCTGAAATGCATCGGTTTATTCGCCTGGATCGGCCACCCGTCCCATAAAAAGCACGGCCTGGCTCGATAAATCGACGATGGCGAACAAAAAAGGCCGATCCGCGCGGATTTCCAGCGGTTTTTCCTCTTCCATCGGCGGCGCCGAGGTCGCCGCCATCAGCACCGCCGTCGCTGCCGCGGCTTCTGTGCCGTTTTCGTCCACCTTGCAGAACGCCTTATGCACCACCGCACTGATCGACAGCTTCTCCGCCGTCGTCATGCCACTGAAATCGGCCTTTTCCCCGTCGAATGGCAACTCCATCCCCATTTTCTTCAGCACATCCCCCAGCGCCGCCGACTGCTCGATCTTGAACCGCGGCATCGACAGATCGATCTTCCGGCTCGCCAAACCGCTTAGCGCCTTGCTCAGCGATGCCGGCGTCAGCGACGCCTCAACCTTCGCCAGCCCGTTCACCTTCTTCGGAACCATCAGCACCATCGCCTGATCCGAACCCGCATACCGCAATGACACCACATGATGTGTGCCGGCGTCGGCGTAGCCGTACTTATTGACCTGCCGCATCATCTTGACCGTCTTCGACTTCCCACCCGCCTCCGGGTCTGAAAGCATGAACGGCGCGTCGGTCGTCGCGTAGTCCTTAAACTGGCTGGCCCAGTCGGCGTTGAAATACACCGCGTTGGTCAGCACCATTCGCGTGTCCTGCGTGATCATGCCCTGGGCGATCAAATCCTTGATCTTGTTGTTGGTCTTGTCCTCGACCCACTTGTTGATGATCTGCCGCGACGCCTCCGACTGCGCAAAATCCAGCCCCCGCGCCTCTGCCGCGAACTGCTTGCGAACCAGCGCCACGTACGCCGGATCAAACGGATACGCCTCCTGCGCCCAGATCGCGTTGGCGATCGTCAGCGTCATGCGCGGCTGGTCCTTCACCGGTGCCCGCTGAATCTCAGACAGCATCTGCGAAAACGCCTTCGAATCGCCGATCTGGATCACCCCCGCCATCTGCTTGGCCGTCTCCCCCCGAGCGCCTTCGCTGGTCATCGCCAGCGCCGACTGGATGCTGATCGGCGAAAAAAACACGTTTCCGTCGCCCTTGGCGAGTTCGTGATAAAGGTTGATCGCGAAATCAGGCTTTACAGGCACGGGCCTCGGAGGAATCGCCGACGACGACGCACAGACCCCGAACACAGCACCGATCGAGCAAAGTTTTCGAAACATCATTCCTCCAGTGTAAAGCGTTCCTCATTCGACGCGCTTGTCGCATCAAAGTTCCATTCTTGCCGCAAGTCGTCCGCCGTGCGACATTTGCCGGCATGATTGTCGTCACCACCGAAACCATCCCCGGACAGGAAATCCTCGCCGTTCACGGCATCGTCGAGGGCAACAGCGTGCGCATGCGGCACGTGGGCAAGGACGTCGCCCAGAGTTTCAGAAACCTCGTGGGCGGCGAACTCAGCGCCCACACGCAGATGCTCGCCGAAGCACGCGCCGAAGCAATGGACCGCATGAACAAACAAGCCACCGCGCTCGGTGCCAACGCCATCGTCAGCATCCGCTTCGCCACCAGCGCC
>JBBQQZ010000064.1:0-13411 GCA_038215325.1 Tepidisphaerales bacterium
TACCAACTGATCGCCGGCGAACGACGGTTCCGGGCGGCCCGGCTTGCAGGACTGATCGAGATCCCCACGATCGTTCGGGAGGTGGATGCCTACACCCAGGCGCAACTGGCGCTCGTCGAGAACATCCATCGAGAGGACTTGAACCCCATCGAGCGGGCGAACGCTTACAGCAGCTTGATGAATCAGCTCGGCCTGACGCAGGCGGAACTGGCGATCCGACTGGGCGAGCAGCGGTCCAGCGTCGCGAACTTCCTGCGTCTACTGGACCTGTCCGAGCCCGTCCGGAACCTCGTCCGCGACGGAAAAATCACGCTAGGCCACGCAAAGGTGCTGGCGGGGGTGTCGGATGTGACGGAACAGCAACGGCTGGCGGAACTATGCGTCGCCCAGGATTTGTCGGTCCGCAACCTCGAACGGCTGCTTGAAACCCCCGCCGCAACCCCTGTTTCACGCCCGGAACCCGACGCGCCCTCGGCGCATCTTCGGGATCTAGAGGCGAGCCTGTCCCGCCAGATCGGCCTGCGGGTCCAGGTTCGAGGTGGTAAGAAGAAGGGAAAAGGCCAGGTCGTCATCCACTACAACTCGCTGGATCAGTTCGATGAACTGGTCAAACGCATGGGCGTGGAGCTGGAATCGCTGTAGGCAAATCCGTGTTCCACGTGGAACAATGGAATCGATCGCCAAGGGACACGCGCCCCGCCTTCCTACAGGGCGCGGCGATTTTTGCCGCAATCGCTGGCAGCGTCAATCTTGGCGTCTGGTACGTTTCGTGCTTGAAACCCGCGCCCCGATTCGGGTGCCACGGTCTGTTACTCCAAACCGCGTTTCAGTCGCGTATTGATTGTCATTGTGTAGAGACGAGGCATGCCTCGCCAGCGATGGGCATTCGACGTTCGCGGACGACGCATGCGTCGCCCCTACAGGCGCGTGTGTCACCCGTCATACGTCGTCGGTGGACGGGTCGCGAGCGACCCGGATAAACTCAATGCTTCACTCGATCTGAAATCGCGATCCCACCTCTCCCCCCTATCATGTAAGCGTGAACATGACCGAACCTACCCCCGTTGTGGATGTCGCGATCGTCGGCGCCGGGCCGGCGGGGTTGTACGGGGCGTACTACGCGGGGATGCGCGAGATGTCAGTCACGCTCATCGATTCCCTCCCCGTGCTGGGCGGGCAACTGGTGACGCTTTATCCGGAAAAGCTCATCTACGATGTCGCAGGCCATCCGCAGATTCTCGCGAAGAACCTCGCCGCCAAGCTGATCGAGCAGGGGCTTCAATATCACCCGCGCGTCTGCATCGGCGAGGGCGCGATCCAACTGACGGCAGACGACGGGACTGGGTTGTGGCGCGTAACATCGAGCAAGTCCACGCATGTCGCCCGCTGCGTCCTGATCGCCGCGGGCGTGGGCGCGTTTGAAGCGAAGAGGCTGTCGTTGCCCGAGGCGCATCAGTTTGAGGATCGCGGATTGTTTTACCACGTCCCGTCGCTCGAACATTTCCGCGATCGCCGGGTGCTGATCGTGGGCGGGGGGGATAGCGCGATCGACTGGGCGAACCTTCTCGCGCCGATCACCAAAGAGCAGACACTTATTCATCGCCGCGATCAGTTCCGCGCCCACGAAGGATCGTTGCGGCAGATGCTCGACGGGCCGACGCGCGTGCTCACGTTCCACGAACTGCGCGCCATCACCGGATCAGACCGGATCGAGCACTGCACCGTCTATGACAACCGTAGCAATATTGATTACACCATCACGGCCGACGCAGTTTTGGTGAACATCGGGTATACGTCCACGCTCGGGCCGCTAAAACAGTGGGGGCTGGCGATCGAGAAGAACGCGATCCGGGTCGATTACCGCATGATGAGCAACCTCACCGGCGTCTTCGCGGCGGGCGACATCGCGACGTACCCGGGCAAACTCAAGCTCATCAGCGTCGGCTTCTCCGAGGCCGCGATCGCGATCAACCACGCGAAACAATACATCGATCCGAAATCCAAACTCTTCCCCGGTCACAGCAGCGATCAGACGCGATAGGCGGGGTTTGAATGGGCCACTGATTGTACAGATTGAACACAGATGAAAACGAGATTGTTTGACGTGCTGCCGATGAAATCATTTTTCTTGGGGGTTTTGCCGCGCGTCTGGCGTTTAAGGTGACTTACGTCCGGCTCGTGTCAGTCGTTGTGATCGCTGAGTCGCGGTAGACGGTTACTCGAGTCCGTGTCGGAGAGCGGAAACAGTAATTCGTAGTCAACCAGTGCCCAGGCGGCTTCGTCCCTTGTGCTGAGCATTCCGTCGCCGTTTCGCTTCGGGCGGACGATGACATGTCTGGGTTTGTGATCGAGCACGATGAATCCGTTTTCGGCCAGCCGTTTTCGTGCCAGGTCAGTCAGGGCAAGCATCGAATGCTGACTCAAGAGCCCAGCGTGCATTGCCTGCACCGTGTCAAGCCCGTCGATCCAGCGGTACACCAGAACGTACATGCGCTCCCAGTCATAATTGATGCGCGCTCCCGGATGGCGGTCGGACTGGCTGCTGAGCAGTCGGGAACTGTGGATGTCCTTTAGCGAAGACCTGCGCCCCAATTCCCAATCCAGGTAGCGGGTTGCGGGTGAATAGATGGCCAGCGGGTGTTTGGTGCGAATTCGCGGGCCGCTGGAACGGCGAAGCCGCATCAGGTTGCCGAACTCTTCGAATGGCGAGAGGAACTCGGCGCCTGCGAACTGTCGTTGCACAGATCGATCCGACGACGCAACGGGGTCGATCGCGGTCACCAGCGTGTCCTGCCCGAAACGGCAGAACTTCACGACCAGCGCGAAATCTTTGGCCACGGGGTGTTCGACCGGGACGCGATAGACCGCGCCGGTCGCGCCTGCAAGTGCGCGCCCAACGCGGCTGAAACGATCTCCGACGAACCACTTTTCCGGAACGACGCATTCAACGACCGGCCAGCCCTCGCGAGTGATGTACAGATCGCCGGACTGCATGCCCCGGATGTGGACATAGTCCACGCCGAACAATTGCACACGGTGGTCGCGTGGCACGTCGTCGAAGGGCACCTTGCGAGATCGGCCGAAGGTATAGTCGTATCCTTCCACGGGATCAGCCGCCCTCTGGCTCAAGCGTTGGCAAATCAAGCATCGCTTCGTAGTCGGCCAGCGAACCTCCGGACAGGCAGCACTCGATGATCTTGCGTCCGGCGGGAAGGAGGTCGGGCACGAGGAACTGGCGGAGTTCGCTATAGAAGAACTCGGCAAGGATTTCTGCGCCGCGGTCGTATGCGGCTGGACCGACTTCGGGCTGCTGATCGACCTCGAAGAACCACGGCGTGATGGTGCTGCCTTCGACAACGAGTTTCCCGGGCGTGTAGCCGAGCAATGGACAGCGAGCGGGCTTCATAGTCCGGCTGGTAAACCGCGCGCCGCCTCGCCGGGCCAGATACTCGCGTGTGATCCATTGCGGCATGAAGCCGACCTCCCAGGCACCGATGTTCTGATTGGGGCACAGAACGAATCGCACTTTGGGCGTTTCGATGATCTGATTGAGCAGCAGATTCGCGTGATCGACACGCCGGCCGGTTGCGAACGGCCAGTAGGAGCCGACCCCCTCCGACGACATGCCTTCGGTCTGCACGATGCTCGGGTTGGCGTGCCCGCGCGGGGCGACCAGTCGCCAGAGCCACGCCAAGGAGGGTGGCAGTAAGTGGAAGATTCCGATGATGCCGTACGTGGGTTGCTGGGCGGTGCAAGGCGGCGTGCGAATGCCAAAGCTGCGCACGTCGACATCGACGGGCCCGCTTATCACGTCGGGCACAATGCTGCGCGGCATGATTACCCGTGGGTTCGGGCACGGCTTGCCGGGAGAATCTTCGACGTGTTCCCAGATCAGGGCGGTCGCTCCCGGGTGCGCGTCGATACTCAGGAAGAGCAATGGCTTGGGCGGGCAGATCGTCAGCTTCTCAAGGTGCGGATCGGTGCCGTATTGTGTGATGTGATTGACCCGGACGAACCAAGCCTGTTCGGCGTCCATCAGCGAGAGCTTGCCTTTCCCCTTCTCTAGGCTGGGGTGACACAGCGCCATGTCATCGGTGACAGGACGGAGCGAGCACCCTTGTGGTAGGACCAGGGTTCGCTTGTCGCCATTGATGGTATTGCGCCCGATCAACAGCGATCCATCCGGTTCGCGGTGGATCTGCTCCAGCATCTCACTCTTGCCGCCGCCACTGGCACCTTCGTGAGAGATGACGATGCGGTTGTCGTAGGGGGTGACGACCTGCACGGTGGAGCAGTGCATGGTGACCCATTTTTCCTCCTCGCCGATGCTGAGCAGGACGCCGTAGATGCCTTTCTTGGCGCTGGGGCCGGGGTACAGGTTGTAGCTGAACAACTCGTGCATTCCGTCCAGGCGGTTGTGTACCACGACCTGTTTGCCATCGAAATGCGTGTGTCGGAATGTCGGGGCGACGTAGATGATCGCACGCGGGGCAAAGTCCGCAGGCATCTCGCTCCTTTTGAGAATCCCCTGTAGCAATGCCAGGCCCAATGCGAAGAAGCCGCAGTTGTCTGGCGCAATGACCAGCGCATGGGTTCCTTTCCCCTCGCGCCCCGCAAAGAACGCGAACACCGCCAGTTTCTGGGTCCGGAGCCAATTCATCGTCTCGGCGCGAACCGGTTCAAAGTCCTTGCCGAAACGCTCTTTGTAGGTGGGCTTGTCGGTCGGTCGGGTGTCGCCGATCACCATGCAGTCGGGGTCGCGGCGACGCATGTACGCTTCTGTGTAGTTGGCGGCGATGCCGTTCTTGACGCGGCAGACTTTCGCCTCGACGAAACGACCCTTTCCCGGGACGTCGAACGCGACCTCGTGCCACCCATCGACCTGGTCGCGAATCGCCAGTTTCACGAGTTCGTCAGACGTTTCGGCCACGGCGACCGACGGTGCCGAATCCAGCAGGTCGGCGGTCTCGGCGGGTACGGGAAAGGGCAGGTGCTTGCACATTCGAGTAGGGGGGGGCGTTTTGGTTCTCATGGCGTTCCTTTTTTAATCTTCACCGAAGTCCGGGATGACGAATCTTCCGCTCCCGATCGTTCGGCCGGGGCATGGTAAGAGCATGGAAGTGCAACTGCTCTGCATCATCTGTTACGACTGCGCATTTTATGTGGTCAAAAAATGGCCATTTGTCTAAGCTGCGGGGTATGCCTCGAATTATCCGAACCGCGCTCTACCAGAAATTCCTTCAGATGCAGGAAATGGTGCAGTTTTCGAAGGATTTTGCCCTTGCCACCGGACTGGAGCTGCAATTTGTCGATGAGCTTGGCGACTCGACGGGGCGAACGGTGCCGCTTTCGCCGCTCTGCACGCTGATTCAGTACACGCCCGCGGGCCAACGACTTTGCCGACAGGCCCACACCCAGGTTCTTTCTGCCGCCGCGACTCGTCCGGCGTGTTTGACCTGTGACGCGGGATGTGTCGAAGCCGCCGTACCCTTGCGCGTCAGTGGCATCGTCATCGGCTACTTGAAAATCGCCGGCGTTACGTCTCACCCGTTCGCGGTGCCGGACCTGCAACGCATTCAGCATCTCATGCGCAAAGCCGATGTCGTGCTTGATATCGAGCGCTTCAAATCCATCGCTGCCTCAACCCGAATCGTCTCGCCGGAGCTTTTGCAGGCGTATCTCCGCATTCTTGATATTGCAGCACAGCAGATGGCATTGCGAATGACCGCACATTTGACGAACCCCGCGGTTTCGATGCCGAAAATCGTCGATCGCGCCTGTCGAGAAATCCGTCGGCGTGCCCTTACCGACGACCTGAGTCTCGACGACGTTGCCGCCGAGTGTGAGGTCAGCCCCAGCTACCTCTCGCGGACCTTCCACCACGCGACCGGCCTGACCTTTCGCGAGTACGTCGCGCGCTGGCGTGCCGAGCACGCGCATAACAAGATCGTCAATGGGAATGAACCCATCACCCAGATCGCCTACGCGTCCGGTTTCCAGTCCCTCTCCCAGTTCAACCGGGTCTTCCGTTCGTGTTACGGCAAATCCCCTCGTCGGCTGCGCGAGGAGATTCGCCGGACGCCCGCCAAGCCGTAGCGCATCCCTTCTCGTGTCCGCAATCGCGAACGCATTCACGACGCCAAACCGTTACACGAAGAATCGCGCTTCAGACGCGCAATGCCCTGTTTTTTCACCCATTCTTTGCATTCCCATCTGTGTTTTCTTCCGTGCAATCTGTGCAATCTGTGGCCCATTCAAAACTGGAAAGCACAAATTACTTACGGGCGTACATCGCCTTCACGTGTTTGTAGAGGGCGTTGACTTCGCTCCAGTTCACGCAGTTCCACCAGGTCTTGATGTAGTCGGCGCGTTTGTTCTGGTATTTGAGGTAGTAGGCGTGTTCCCACACGTCGATAAGCAGCAGCGGGATGCTGCCGGGGATCATGCGGAGGTCCTGGTCGCCGGATTCGGTGATGAGGATTTTGCCGCTCAGCGGTTCGTACGCCGCGATCGCCCAGCCGCTGCCTTTGACACCGCCGGCGACCTTGCTGAAGTGGTTCTGGAACTTTTCCAGGCTGCCGTACTGCTGCACGATGTCCATCTTCACTTCGACCTCGGGGATGATCGCGTCGGGCACGTTGCCCATGACGCCGAAGAAGATCGTGTGCAAAAGATGCCCGCCGATGTTGAAGGAAATGTCCCGGGAGAGCGCTGAGAGCTTGGCCGGGTCGATGTCGGCTTCGTCGCGCAGCTTGGCGAGCGCTTCGACGGCTTTGTTGGCGTTGGTGACGTAACCCTGCTGGTGCTTGGAGTGGTGCAGTTCCATCGTCTGGGCGTCGATGTGGGGCTCGAGAGCGTTGTAGGCGTAGGGAAGTTTCGGCAGGGTGTAAACCCCGTCCTTCTGTGCGTCGGCAAGCATTTTCAGGATGCCGGTCTCGTTCTGGGGCGCTGGCGCGGCGGCGTCCTGGGCGAAGGCGCTGACGCCGGACAAAAGCCCCGCTCCGATAGCGGCGGCGGGGAGGGTGTTGATCAGTAAGTTGCGGCGAGAGAGTTCTGACATGGCGGTTGCTCCTTCTATTGCCCCTCGCCCACGAACTCGCGGGAGAGAGAGCCAGAGTTTTCGTAGGGTCCGCCGTCCGAAACGTTCGCAAGGCGAGCCCTACATGCGGTTTCATTTTTTCGTGCGCGTAATCAAAAATTCATGTCGTTTGCTGACCTGTTCCTGGCTGAGCGTGAGGATGACCCGGATCGACCCGGAGCCGGACCAGTTCCAGTACTCCATCGGGCTGGCGCCGGACATCAAATACTGTGCCCGGACCGTGTCCTGCGTCGGGGCGGAGACCTGCATGCCGAAACCGATGCGGAATTCCGGCCCGCGCGGCTCGTATTCCTCGATGGGCGGTAACACCAGCTTCACGAACGCCCCCGGCGGGATGAGCTGGCCTGCCAGAACCCGGGTTTGGCCGGTCGGGTCCACAATCGCGCTATTCGACCCGTCCAGCGTGATCGGCTGGGTCGTCGGGTTCTCGATCATAAAGACGCACCGGCTCTCCACCTGCCTCACCCGAACCTCCCCTGGGGAGGCGGGAATGACCAAATCGGCATCTTTTGTTACGGCTTTTGACGCCCCGACGGGGTCGGAAACGTCATAATGCCAAGTCGTACAACCCGTTAGCCACAAACACACGAGAGACAAAAAGACGCACCGAGTCATGCATCATTCTTCGCTTGCTGAGGATTAAAGATCAACCGGAATCCATTTTGTTGGTAGTAAAGGTGAAGAAGTTTGCCGGTCCCTCCGGGGGGCTTAGTTTAACCCGAGGCGATGTTTGCCTCGGAAACGGCAATCGGACGACTCGGCAAGCGGAAATGGATCATGTCTGTACAACGTGTAAAAATATGGCAGTGGGTGTTGCTCTCGATCGTCGTGGGGATCGGGCTGGGCTATGCCTGGATCACGCAAAGCGATCTGGAAGGCCCGGGCTCGGTCGCGCCTCGGGCGTTTTATAGCAGCCTGTCGGGGATTACCGAGACCGGCGAGCCGGTCGTCCGCGACATCGTCATCGGACCCATGCTCCGGGGTCCCAACGGCAAGCTCGTGCAGCGGGTGCAGTACAACCGCGTCCTCCGCAATCGCGAAACCAAGGAATGGGAACCCGTTCCCGGCGACACCGTCGTGGAAGTGCCATTCGTGAAAACAAATCCGGACCCGGATAACCGGCTTTCGGACTATCTCGACGCCCTGCGGGAAAAAGTCCCGGCGATGACGTACTCGCGGGCGCATTTGCAAGTTTCGACGCTCGAAGCGCCGATCGACACTTCGGCCGAACGCCCGGGCATCTTCACGCGGATGAAGAACGCCTACCTGCGCGGCCTGCCCGACGATCGCGAATTGAAGTTCTGGCAGAAGCCGAGCTATGCGTGGTTGCTGTCGATCTTCGGCAGCGTGCTGGTCATCGGCGTGCTCTGGCCGCTGACGATCAAGGCGCTGGTGAAGATGGGGTTCGGATTGCCGGAAGAAGAGGGCGTCGATTTGCGTCAGGCGAGCAGCAGCGGGTCGTCGCCGACGATCGCCGCAGCGGTCGTCACCCAGGCGGATCAGGACGCGCTGGCGGACCTGAACGCCAAGCTCGAAGCCAACGTCGCAGGCATGTTAATCGACGACGACGACGAAGACGAAGCCGAAGAACGCCGACAAGAAGCCGCCACGATCAAGAAACTCACCGGCCAGGCGGTCGAAGCCCAAAACGCGGCCCAACCCGAACAACCCAAAGACTACACCGGCGAGTTCTACCCCGTGGTTCGAGCGCGCGGGGAGAAGAAGTAGTAAAGGGCTGAGTGAAAAGGACTGAGTACTGAGTGCTGAGGATTGAGTAAATGCGGGCCACTCAGCACTCAGCACTGCTCACTCCCCCAACGCCCATCGCGTGTATTTCGATTTCGACAGCAGGATGCTCAACCCCATTGACGCGGTGAGTGCGAAGCCGAAGGTGGCGAGGTCCAGCCAGATCGACCGCGGGATGCCCTCGCGTTCGATCCAGAGCACCACGATCCGGATGAACAGCACGTGCGAGAGGTAAATGCCGTAGCTGTGTCGGCCGAGCGAGCCCAGCCGCTCGATTGCGGGCACCACCGCCGGCCAGAGCGCGATCAGCAGGATGCCGAACCCGGCGCAGCTACGCAGCAATTTGATGTCCGGGCTGTACGCGCTTTGCAGCAGCAACGACAATCCCAGCAGCACCGCGCCGCCGAACGCCATAAGGCGGGTGGTGCGCGGGAGACGTCCGTGCATGCAGGTCGAAAGCGCTAGTGCGAGTCCGAAGCAAACGGTGGGGATGGCGCGGAAGCCGAACCGGAAGAATTCGAGATCGCCATGCGGGGCGCGGGTTGCGATCCACGCCGGCTCCTGCCACCAGCACGCCGCCGCGCCCGCAAGCACCAGCGCCGCCACCACGATCCGGGAGGTGCGTGTTCGACCCTCCAGTGCGCGGACGAGGATCGCGCCCAGGATGGTCGCGACCATCAGGTAAGGCAGAAACCACAGGTGTTGCTGCCCGCCGGCGTAGAGGACGTTCCATGTGGGTAGTTCGATGCGGTGTTCGTTCACGATCATCTTCGCCTGCGCGAGCATCACGTAGACGACGGTCCAGAAAAGGAACGGCACGTAGACACGGCTGATGCGCGAGGTGATGTAATGCGCCAGCGGGAGTTTGGGTTCGCGCGTCAGCGAGCGCGTCATAAACAGAAGCGCGACGCAGATATAGAAGGGCACGCCGAACGTGCCGATCGGGTAAAGCAGCAGGCCGGCCTCGGAGGTTGCGGCGTGGGCCCAGATGATTCCGATCGCCGCGAGAAGCCGCGCGCCATCAAGCAACGCGAGGCGCGAAGAGGCGCGGGCACCGGATCGAGTCGCCTCGATCGGGAAAATATCGGACCTTGAAGAAACAACGTGAGCTGACATCCGGCTGAACTCCGACCTTCCCGCTGAAAACCCTGCGGTCCGAAAGGGTAATCCACTCCTGCATGCCCGGCGGCCTGAATCCGGTGCGACGCGACGTCGCGGCAGCGCTCGGGCGCGAATCTGCGCGCTCTATGCCGAGGGCGCGGGACATTTCGCCGACATGCGACCTCTGATCCTGATCCTGTTGACGACGACCACCTGTTTTGGCGCGGATTACTACATCGACCCGGACGGCAACGACGCCCGCGACGGCCTCTCGCCTCAGGCGGCGTGGAAAACGCTGGGGCGCGTTGAGGCAACGACGCTGGAGCCGGGGGATCGGGTTCTGCTTCGCAATGGGCGATCCTTCACCGGCCCGTTGGTGCTGCGGCAACCCGGATCGCGCGAACGGCCAATCGGCGTTCTGCACGGACACGCCGTTCCAGCATTCAAGGGTATGTCGACGGGCGCGTCCGTTGACGAAGGCGCTATGACGCGCCCGCTCTTTCCGCGCTAGATTGCGTGCGTGACCGCACGTATCACTTCATCGCCGGCCACGCGGAGATACAGCGCTTCGGTCTGCCTCGCCAGCACCGGCCATGAGTAGTTTCGGCGGACGAACTCGCGGGCGCGCGCGCCGAGGATCGCCGAACCGTGCGGGTTGTTGATGGCGTGTTTCAGCTTGTCCGACAGCGTATCGACATCGCCGGGCGCGAACGAAAGGTCGTAGTCTAAGATTCCGCCGAACAATGCTCGGTGGGGCGGGATGTCGCTGAGCACGGGCGTAAGCTGGCGCTCCATGCATTCCAGCACGCTCGAGGGCATGCCTTCCAGTTCGCTGGCGCTGACGTAAATGCGGGCGCTGCGGAAGAGCGTCTCCAGTGCGTCGCCGGACTGCTGCCCGGTGAAGACGACGCGGTTCTTCGGATCGTTTCGGCCGATCGCTTTGACTTGCTCTTCGTAGTGGGGGCTGTGCTTGCCTTCGCCGACGAAAACCAGCTTGAGATCGGTATCGATCCGCGCAAACGCGGCGAGCGTGTCCTGGATCCGCTTCTCGGGCACGAGGCGGCCGACACTGACGATGTAGTTTCCGGGGGTGAGGCCGAACTTATCGAGCACCGATGCATCAGGCGTGAAGTCGTCGCTCACCGGATAGATGCCGTTGGGCAGCAGTGCGGTCGGCAGTTGATAGTCTGTATTGTAGTAGTCTACCAGAGCCGGATTGACGACCACGACCCGGTTGGCGGTCTTCACCATGACGCGCTCTGCGAGGCGGATGATGCGCGCGCCCAGGCCCTTCCACTTTTCGCGTTGATGATCCAGCCCGTGAACGTGCGAGATGATCTTCGGCCCGGTGATCGCCGCAAGCGGCGCCCAGAGGTTTGGCGCGATCGTGTGCAGCGAAACGACATCAAACGCCTGGCCGTCTTCGTCGCCGAAGGCGATGGCGTGGGCGATGCTCGTCAGCGAGTGCGAAAGCGTTTCGCCAGCCCTCCCGCCGGGCGCCGGCGTGCGGACGAGTCGCATGCGGCGATACGTCCCGCGCTTCTCCGCCAGCACCTGAGGCCGGCAATAGATGGTGATCTTGTGCCCGCGCGCCGCGAAGTCGGCAAACAGCTCTTCGCAAATCCGCTCGACCCCCGAGTACGACGACGGCACCCCGCGACCGCCTATCACAGCGATCCGCAACGGACGGTGGGTGGGGTGCAACGAAGGGTGTACGGCGTCTGGCACATCCATAACATCGACCTGTTCAGGGGTCGGGTTAACTTGTCGCAGGGTTCATCAAGGGGTGTGGCGATGAATTCTGATGCAGTTCTCTCGGGCCGCAGAGTTCGGTCCAGAGGTGGTTCATTTGGCGGTAGAAGGCATCTGGCGTGAACAACCGGTGAACGATGTCGCGGCCGGTTGCGCCAAGGCTTCGGGCGAGTTGGGGGTTGTCCCAGAGCACGCGCATCGCGTTGGCGAGTGACACCGGATCGCCTGGCGGGACCAGCAGGCCGGAGCGCTCGTGGTGGACGACTTCCGGCAATCCGCCGATATCACTCGCGATCACCGGAATGCCGCGGCTGAGCGCTTCCACGCAGACCAGCCCGAACACCTCGTACCACACGCTCGGCACAACCAGCACGCGCAAGCCATCGAGAAAGTCATCCAGATGATCGTGCGGCAGTTTGCCGACGAACTTCACGTTGTCGGGCAGGTTGGTCTGCAACTGCGGCATCGACGACGCATCGCCGGCAATCTTTGTCGGCAGACCGGTGCGACGCGCGGCGTCGATGAGCACGTCCAAGCCCTTCTCCGGGCTGATTCGGCCGAGATAGCCGACGTACGATCCATCGTGCGTGCGCGGCGCGGCGTCGGGGAGATCGCAGAAGTTGTAGATCACGCGCACGCGCTCGCCGGGATAGCCGGATTTGATCAACATGTCCGCCGCAAAGCGGGTCGGGCAGGCGTAGATGCTTACCGCGCGGGCAACGCTGCCGCTCAGGCGCGCCCACATGTTGCGAAGCGAATAGGCCACGCTCATCGAACGGCTGTTGCGGCAATTATGGATCGCCGCCCAGTAATCGTGCCCGCCGATGCACTTTTCGCAGATCGCGCCATGGCGCAGGTGCTGCGCGGTGGGGCAGGTAAGCTTGTAATCGCCGGTGTGCATCACCACCGGCACGCCCTGGTCGTAAAGTGCATCCAGGGCGCTGGTGGAAAACTGCGGGTACAGATTATGCACGTGCGCCACGTCCGGCTGCTCACGGCGGATCAGTTCGGTCATTTCGCGGTAGATCGTGCGCGAGTAGATCGTCCCGCCGAACGCGTTGATCTTCTGCCAAAGCGTCGTCAGATTCTTGTTGTCCTTGGCGACATCCACCACCGTGTGCCCGCGCTCACGGAACAGGGCGCTGGTCGCCTCGAAGACAACCTCCATCCCGCCGGGGTGGGCGTGGGTATTGTGAAGGTTCAGCAGTCTCATGCCGATTTCCTCTGCTGACGCATCATCTGTTCCAAGGTCCGCGCCCGGTGCGGCGGACGACGGTGGTGCTCGATGCCGAGCAACTGGTCGTAAAAGTCGAGTGTCTGCTTCGCGACGGTCGGCCAACTCATCCGCTGCATCGCGATCAACGCGTTCTCGCGCATCCGGGCGCAGGTGGCGACATCGTCGATCAACTCATCAATCGCCTTCTCTAGCGCTTTCCCCGACTGGATCGGAACCAGCGACAGGTCGAACTGTCGCCCCAGATCAGGCGGCGTACACGGGCCGTTGGTCGTAATGGTCGGCAAACCGTGGGCGAGCGTCGCCAGCATGCTGCCGCGATTGGTGGAAGCGCCGCTATGGAACGGAAGCGCCGCCAGGTCCGATGCGTGCAGGCATTCGCTCACGCGTTCCAGCGGCGCGCCCTGCACCCAGACGACGTGATCCTGTTTCAGTTCCTGTTCGATACCCGCGCGCCAGTCCGCCTCACGATCAAAATC